>JANOFD010000718.1:0-11661 GCA_031413455.1 Rhodobiaceae bacterium | reverse complement strand
AAAAAGCGGTGCAAATCCACCCGCGCGAGTAATGATATTGTTCTTGAAGTCGACTTTCCCCAATGGAGCGTGTTTCCATTCTTCAGGCAACATTGCCTTGATTTTTTGAGTTAAATTCAAACGTTCAGGCAGAGACGTATCAACAACTTGCACAGACAATGCCGTCGCGTGGATGACATTGCCCTTATCAACCTGCAGGCGAACGGCAACGAGCCAATTCGCAGATTGAGAAAAACCCTCCCAACGGCCCGCGGGCGCTTCGGCGCTACTGCAACCTGCAACGACGAGTGCCAGCAGCGATATGATGAGTGTAAAGCGGCAATGCGCGAGCATGGCGGCCTCCTGAGCACGACAAGGGGTCTATTGTCAGGCCTGGGCACTAACGAAAGTTTAACTGGCATTAACCTGTCAGCCTGAGACTGGCTTTTATTTGAGAAGCGGGGTTCGAATCGGCTAGAAAGCTGTCTCATTTTTGGAAAGTGGATTTATTTGATGAGCGGGCCACAAGCACTGCCCCCGGGCTTTTTGTCCAAGGCGCTGGGACGAATTAAGCCGTCGCCGACGATTGCGGTGTCGCAAAAGGCGCGCGACCTGATCGCTCAAGGCCGCGATGTCATTGGCCTTGGTGCCGGCGAGCCGGACTTTCCCACTCCCGACAATATCAAGCAGGCAGCGTTTCGCGCGATCGAGCGTAACGAGACCCGCTACACGGCGGTCGAGGGCATTCCCGAACTGCGCAAGGCGATCGCGGACAAGTTCAAGCGCGAGAACGGGCTAGACTATAAACCTTCGCAGATACTGGTATCGCCAGGTGGCAAGGCGATTATCTTCAACGCCTTTCTGGCGACACTCAATCCGGGTGACGAAGTGATTGTTCCGGCGCCCTATTGGGTCAGCTATCCCGACATTGTTCAGTTGTGCGGCGCGACACCTGTCATTGTCGAGACGAACGAGGCCGGCGGGTTTCGTCTGACTCCGGAGCAATTGGCGAAGGCGATTACGCCGAAGACGAAATGGCTGATGCTCAATGCGCCTTCGAATCCAACAGGGGCCGCCTATTCGGCGGCGCACCTGAAGGCGTTGGCGGCGGTGTTGCTGGATCACGCCCAGGTTTGGGTGTTGACCGATGATATGTATGAACACATCCTCTATGACGGTTTCGAGTTCGCGACGATTGCCCAGGTTGAACCAAGGTTGTACCCACGAACGTTGACGATGAATGGCTGCTCGAAGGCCTATTCGATGACGGGCTGGCGCATCGGTTATTGCGCTGCTGCGGAACCGCTGATCAAAGCCATGGCCGCAATCCAGTCGCAGTCGACGACAATGGCAACTTCGGTGAGCCAGTGGGCGGCGGTAGAGGCCCTGAGCGGGACCCAGGATTTCATCCGGCCCCGGGCAGCAATTTTTCAGAAACGGCGTGATCTGGTGGTGTCGATGCTCAACCAGGCCAAGGGGATCAAGTGCCCGACGCCTGAAGGTGCATTTTATGTGTATCCCTCGTGCGCGGGCACAATCGGCAAAGTGGCACCTTCGGGGCGAACGATCCACAATGATGAAGGGTTCGCGGCTGAACTTCTGGAGGCAGAAGGCGTGGCGGTTGTGCACGGGGCAGCGTTCGGGCTATCGCCGTATTTCCGCATTTCCTATGCGGCTTCGGACGAAATCCTGGAGCAGGCATGCCAGCGCATTCAAAGATTCTGCGCCGGGCTTCGTTAAGAGAGTTTTCGCTTGCGCTCGCCTGCAATTGGTTGAAACGTTGGGATGCCCGGTTGAAGAGGGCGTAAATCGTTTTTATGGTTGCGCCTCCCGGGCAAACAGGGAGCAACCTCATGGCAGAGACGAACGATAAGGGGGGACATGGGCCGCGTTGCGTGGCCCTGGTCGGACCTCAAGGAAGCGGCAAGACAACGCTGCTCGACAGTATTCTTTGGACGACCGGTAAGCTTACCCGTAAGGGCAGTCAGGCACAGAAAAACACGGTTGGCGATTCTTCTGCTGAAGCACGCGAGCGGTTGATGAGCGTGGAAATCACGTCTGCGTCGACGGCTTACCTGGGCGATCATTTTACGTTCCTTGATTGTCCGGGTTCAATTGAGTTTCAGCAAGAAACGCTGAACGCGCTGGCGGGTGTCGATGCGGCGGTTGTTGTGGCTGAACCGGACCCGGCGAAAGCAGCACTGCTGCAACCGCTTTTGAAGCGGCTCGCCGATCTGGGTATTCCGCATTTTCTGTTCATTAACAAAATCGACAAGGCGCAGGGCCAAATTCGAGAATTGCTGGCGGCGCTGCAACCGGCATCGGCGCGTCCGCTGGTGTTGAGGCAAGTGCCGATCTGGAAGGATGGGATCGTCACCGGGTTTGTTGACCTGGCTCTGGAGCGCGCCTTTGTTTATCGCGAGCACGCGGCGTCGGAGGTGATTGCCATTCCATCTGAAGTCGCCGACCGTGAACAGGAGGCGCGCTATCAAATGCTTGAGAAGCTCGCAGACTACGATGATCATCTCATGGAAGAGTTACTGTCGGATATTGAGCCGCCACGCGATGAAGTGTTTGCCGATTTGACGCGTGAACTGGCTGAAGGTCTGATCGTGCCGGTGCTTATGGGTTCTGGCGAGCGTGACAATGGTGTGCGGCGCTTGCTGAAGGCGCTGCGGCACGAGGTGCCGGATGTTTCCAGAGCGGCACTACGGCAGGGGTTGACCGGGCATGGAGAAGACCCGGTCGTGCAGATCGTCAAGACACTGCACGGCGCGGGCGGGAAGCTTTCGCTGGCGCGCGTGTTTCGGGGCATCCTCAAAGACGGCGCAACTCTGGTGCGCAGCGATGGAGCGGAAGAGCGGGCGTCGGGTCTGTTTTCCATGATGGGTGAGAAAGCGACAAAAATTCCCGGGGCCGGGGCTGGCGATCTGGTTGCCATCGGCCGCCTGGAGAAAGCGCAAACCGGCGACACGCTGACGGCGCACCGGGCGATCAAGGAACTCAAGCGGCCGGAGGTGCTTCCGCCGGTGTACAAATTTGCGATCAAGGCTGCGAACCGCAATGACGATGTGAAACTTTCAGCAGCGATTGCCAAATTGCGGGAAGAAGATCCCGGCATTGTCTTTGAACAGGTTGCCGAGACCCACGAGGCAGTGCTGTCGGGCCAGGGTGAGGTTCATTTGCGCACCGCATTGGCGCGCGCTGAACGCAAGTTCGGACTGAAATTGGCCACGCAGGTGTCACATGTGGGTTATCGCGAAACGATCCGCAAATCGACCGAACAGCGTGGCCGACATAAAAAGCAGTCGGGCGGACACGGTCAGTTCGGCGATGTAATGTTGCAGATCAAACCTTTGCCGCGTGGTGGCGGGTTTGAGTTTCTCGATGAGATTGCAGGCGGTGTTGTGCCCAGGCAATTTATACCTTCAGTCGAGAAAGGAATTCGCGACTATCTTCATCGCGGTCCGCTGGGCTTTCCGGTCGTAGATGTGTCGGTGGCCTTGACTGACGGCAGTTACCACAGCGTCGATTCCAGCGATGCTGCTTTCCAGATGGCGGCGAAAACGGGGATGTCGGAAGGGATGGCCAATTGTTCTCCGGTTTTGCTTGAGCCCATTGTGTCGGTTGACGTTCACACGCCAAGCGATCACACATCGCGGATCAATCAAATCATCACCGGCAAGCGTGGACAATTGCTTGGGTTTGACGGGCGCCTGGACTGGCCGGGCTGGGACACGGTCAAGGCACATATTCCGGAGTCTGAGTTGCAAACGCTGATCGTCGAGTTGCGATCCGCCACACAAGGGGCGGCGACGTATACTTACAGGTTCGATCATTTGGCTGAACTGGTCGGTAAGCTTGCCGAACAGGCTATTTCGTTGCGGGCGCAGGCGCACGCGGCATAGTTTCTCCCGTATTCTGGCGCGCGAGCGGGTAATTTATATTCGCTCGCGCCACTGTGACTGGTCCGTGCGCGCATTTCGCCCGTATCTGCAGCACTGAACGGAGGTTGTCTCATGGTCAATCGCAGAGCCCTTTTGAGTGGTGCAGGCATTTTGGGAGTGTTGTTCGTTGCGCGCAGTTTGCCTGCGTTTTCGGGTCCACGGTTTGAAGTCACAAAAACCGAGGCAGAGTGGCGGCGTACGCTGACGCCTGCGCAGTACTATGTTCTGCGCGATCAAGGTACGGAGCGTGCCGGGTCGAGCCCACTGGACCGGGAAAAGCGCCGGGGGGTTTTCCATTGCGCGGGATGTGATCTGCCGGTGTATTCGTCACAGACCAAGTACGACAGCCGCACTGGGTGGCCAAGCTTTTGGCAGCCGCTGGCCAATGCCATCGGTACGGCAACCGACAAAGGTTTTTTTGATGTGCGCACCGAAGTTCATTGCCGAAGGTGCGGCGGGCATCTTGGTCACGTCTTTCCCGACGGGCCGGCGCCGACTGGCCTGCGTTATTGCATGAACGGTGTGGCAATGATTTTCAAAGCGGCGGTGTCATGACGAATCAGATTTCGGTCTTCCGGATACTGGCGTTGACGGTTATTGCAGGGGCTGCGGTGCTCGGTTTGCAAGTGATGGGCGAGGGTGCTGACGTGAAGGCCGCTCAACCAGTTGTGGCACCGGGAACGGAAGTTGCCATATTTGCAGGCGGGTGCTTTTGGTGCGTTGAGGCGGATTTTGACAAGGTGCCAGGCGTGATTTCGACGACCTCGGGTTACATCGGCGGGCGTACGGCCAATCCCAATTATCGTGAGGTTTCAAGTGGCGGCACCGGGCACGCTGAGGCGGTGAAGATTGTGTTTGATCCCAAGCGGGTCAACTTCGACCGGTTGCTCTACGTTTTTTGGCGCACGGTTGATCCGGTGACGAAGAATGCGCAGTTTTGTGATTATGGCGACCAATATCGAACAGCCATCTTTTATGGGAATGAGGCTCAAAGGCTGAGCGCGGTGGCGTCGAAGGCTGCATTGGAAAAATCAGGCCGGTTGAAGCGTCCGGTCGTCACTGAGATTGTTGCGGCCGGGCCGTTCACTTCCGCCGAGGGCTATCATCAGAACTATTACCAGACGAATTCGTTCCGCTATAATCTCTATCGCTTCAATTGTGGCCGTGATGCCCGCCTCAAGGAATTGTGGGGAGCGGAAGCGGGTGGCGGCACGCATTGATGGGGACTTATGAAGGCTGAAATCTACCACGAACTGGCGCGCCAGACGCGCGGGCTCCTGGAGGGCGAGCGCGACCTGATCGCCAATGCCGCCAATGTGGCGGCACTGATCTGGCAGATTGTTCCCGATCTCAACTGGGCGGGTTTCTATTTCCTGAAAGGCGGAGAGCTGGTGCTTGGGCCCTTTCAGGGCAAGCCCGCTTGCGTACGCATTGCAGTGGGCAAGGGCGTTTGCGGTACGGCAGTGGCCCGGCGAGAAACGATGCTGGTCGAAGATGTGCATGCATTTCCGGGACATATTGCTTGCGACGCGGCGTCGAACTCGGAACTGGTGGTGCCGCTCATCAAGGGTGGTGTGGTGCGTGGGGTGCTGGATATTGACAGTCCGCTGCTGGCGCGATTTGACCAGGCCGATCAGAAGGGCTTTGAGGCGGTGGTGCAACTGTTCGTCACGGGAACGGATTTCTGAGGATGCTTGAACTTCGACCCAATTGCGAATGCTGCGACCGTGACTTGCCGCCGGAGTCGCGTGAGGCAATGATTTGCTCGTTCGAATGCACGTTTTGCGTTGCGTGTGGCGAAGGTGAGTTGAAGGACCGGTGTCCAAATTGCGGTGGCGAACTGGTCCGAAGACCGATCAGGCCGGCGGAGAGGCTGGTGAAGTTTCCGGCGTCGACAACGCGGGTGGTGAGTGCGCAGGGATGCTTTCCCGAGTAGGCATCAGGCGTGCGCGGCAGTGTTACTAGCGGCGCGGCGGCGGAATGGGCGCGGCAAACAACAGTATGGTGGCCAAAAGTATCAGCCCCACCGGAAAGACCAATCTCGAAAGTCCGCGGAAAAAGGCGGACACCAATAGGTCCGTGACGCGCTCGCGAAGTGTCACGTACAAAGATGCCTGTGCAACAGACCCTTTAACGTTTTCTTGCCAATGTCTCGTGTGCCAGTTAGGGCTGTCCTCATCTTGTGTTTCTATTTCGCAGTTTACTTCACCCGAGCGCTGTCGACGGTTATAGTCGTATATTGCACAACGGTTTATCTTGGCCAGCAACAATCCAATCAGAGCGTTTTTGCAGAATTGCACCGCTTGTCCGCTTGCGCTTTCGCCCCGTGCAATGTCTGCGCACTCCTTGGCGAATTCGACTCTGTCCCGTGCACCAAGACTTCCAACGGCAGACCGTAGTCCGGTGAAGTCGAAAGCAGTTAATTCTTGCTCCTCTTTCGTGATTTCAACGATCAGGGGTCTACCGGTCAATCGCGATACATTTGAAGTCTCCTTGTCCCCGTTAAAAGAGGGACACATCGCGAGCAGTTTTTTGCTCGGATCCATGGGATCTGGATAAGCCGGATCTGATGCGGACTCTTCCTCACCTGCAGCGTTTGTTTGCGTCTGTTGTTTTTGAAGTTTCAAGTAAAACGAGCAACTACTCTCAGAGTCCCGAATTTCCAGGGGCATAGGAAGCAAACTTTCCTGGGTGTTTTCGCCGATGTTGTTCAACTCCCAATAGGCAATCATAACCAGCCAAATCACTGACGAAATAATTGTCAGGGCGAGGAAAAATCTGAACCAACGGAGAAATTCGTCCATCTTTAAGACTCCAGTCGCGAAGCGACACGCTGTTCGTGTCCGAATTTTGCACATTGCATGGCGTTGGAGAACAGATGCAACTCGCCAAATTGGATTTACGATTTCTCCGGATTCTCCTGTAACCCTCGAGTACCCAAGAAGTTGTATTCGAGTAACCGGGTGACGCAGCCCATAGTTGTGACTGGAATATGACAAGGTATTGTAATTAGATTTTGTAAGGTGAAACGGCCGTTTTTTACCTCGCGAGTCGCGCACAAGTTGTGACACCTTTGCCAGTCAGAAAAATTGCGAGTGAGCGATGATCTCAATTGGTACCGTTTCTATTCGATTGCTAATCGCAAGCTGCTGCGTCGCAGTTGTGGTTGCGGCAGCCATAATCTCAGGTCCCGCTTTGTCGGCCGACCATACGGATGGTCTGAAGGAGATGAGCGCGGCGTTGAATGGAAAGCCGGAACGCAAGCGCGAGGCTGTCCTCTTGTGGCGCAAGGCGGCTTGGCAGAGCAACGATTTTTTATCTCAGATTTCTCTAGGCTACGTTTATAGCGATGAAGATCGCGCACCTTCGAGGATAGGGGGCGTAACAGGCGACGCTCCGCATTTTCGTGATCGCATTGAAGCTTATGTTTGGTACTTTATCGCGTCCCAAAATGAAGGGTTCGCCCGATACCTCTTCATGGAAAGAGGCCGTGCCCGTGTCAATCAGTGGCTAAATGAAGCCTATAAGTCTCAGGCGCGCCTGTTTTTGGGAATGACTGCTGCTGAAAGGGAAGTGGCACGAAACAGGATTATTTATATCCTCAGCTGCCGAGGGGTTGACGGACTTCTTCAGTTGGCCGCTCTGCATCGAGAATCGTGGTCCATTGAGAGGAGAAAGAGGGAGCTTGAATCTACAAAGGATGACACTGCCGCGCGCGTAGGCAACGTCAACGAATTATTGATGCGACTGAGGTGGGCTGCAGTCGAGATGCTTCAAGGCACAAGCAGCAATGAGTCGTCCGTCAAGGATAAAATAGCCCTCGAATCTGGAAGCGTTTTTTCGCACGACCATTTGATGGCGATGATGTATCTGTATATCGCCAAGAGCCGTGGAAGCAATTTGGCGCCTGTTCTGATTGAGGACGCGCGGCGGGAATTCAGCCAAGGCCTCGACGCCGGAACCCAGACAGACGACGTGGTCAAGTTGATGCAACAAGTGGAGAGCGACGCTCGACGCTGGATACCGCCTTACGAGTTTTATCCGCGGGGTGCCGGCATGTACCCGCACAGCGACGAATGTGTATTGAGTGCCACAGAAGATCGGCAGCTCAAGACGATTTCCAGATTTGTAGCGCAAGACGAGGTCAAGCACGCGCTTTGGTTCTTACAGTTCCTGCATGGTTCGCGCGACCAATGGGATGGCGAATTCACAAGAGCCGTGGGCGACTTTCAAGAGTCTCTGAGTTTCGAACGCACGGGACGGCTAACGGACCCTCAGATATTGCGCCTCATCCGCATGGCCGCGGTGAGTGGGCATACGCTGTCTCAAGTGCGCCTCGGCGTTCTCTATGCCAAGGGCCAAGCAGTGAGGGCAGATTTCGAACGCGCTGCCAAGTGGTTTGATGCGGCGGCGAAGCAACGCGATGCGCAAGCGATGTTCTATTTGGGGGAACTGATAAAGAAGAACTATGTCACGAGAGAACAGGATGCGACGGCGTCATCTGCATTATCGTATTATGTGCAATCATTTGCGGCCGGCGGGCCGACGCGGGCTCGCTTTGAGGAGCTTTTGAACTTGGGCCCCTGCCCGGGTTGCGCGGCGCCGGCGCCGGTGAAGTATGAGAACAAGCTGGAGGGGCTGCCTAAAGTTCCTAAGCGTAAGGCACCGGCGAAGATACCGCTTGATCCCGTCAACTCTCCAACGCCGGGGGAACCTGGTCCGGCTGACAAGAGTGCTACCGATCAATCCGACCCAAAGCCGAACTGAGGAGAAATGAACATGTCAGCTCCAAAAGCGGTTCGTGAGCTTCTTCTTGCAGCATTGGTTGTTGTTTCTTTGCCGGGGGCAGCGATCGCCGATATTTTCGATATGCCGATCGTGACGGAGCCGTTGCCTGAGCTGCGAAATCCTTCGCGTTGCGAAAGCGTTTCGGGGTGCAGGCATGGCTACGGAGACCGGTCTAGGCGGCATCACGGCGTTGTTCTGGATTGCAGCGGACGCAAGCGTGGGGCGGCGCATTCTTTGCGTGAAGCCGTGCGGCGCGCTCCGGTCAATGGTGAGATCTTGATTTTGGGGGCCCCGCATGGGCGGACTTGTATTGCCGATGGGACGGTGATCGACAAGCCACTGACGATACGCCCCTTCGATGCTATCGGCAGTGCCTATATCGAAGGCCGGACCACTGGTTCGGAGCCGTCCACCGATGCCCACGCCGAACGCAAAGCCTCGTGTCTTGAGGTGAATTTGCCGGTTGGCGATGCCTTGAAGATCATTGGTGTGAATTTCGTGGTCAGGGGCGGAAAGCTGCCGTGCGTCAAAGTCCTTGCGGGCACGGTCGAGGTCAGCCGGTCAAGAATTGATTCCCGGGGGACACGTTGGGCCTTCGATGTGAGCAATTCCGGGCGCCTTGTGCTCGAGGACAGCAAGATCGAAACGGACGGTGGCGGCGTGCATGCGCGCCGGGCTGTGGTGGAAATGCGCCGTGTTGACATTCAGCTCGAACGCGGACGGCGGGGCATTGGCGCCTCGCTCACCGGGGCCGACGGGGTTGTCAGCGAGCTGTCCGTCATTGGCGGTGAGGTTGGGCTTGTCGCCAGCAGCGGCTCGCGCGGTTTGACAATCGACAACCCGGTGATTTCGGATGCGGGTGTCGGGATCGAGGTTGTTGGGCAAGCGGGTCAGGGCGCGGTGACGATACGTGGCGCAAACATTCAACGATCCATCGTCGGTGTTTGGGCCAGGAACAATGCGCGCCTTGAGCTGCTGGGCGGCAATATTCGTCAGAGCGAAAAAGTCGGCATTTTCATCGATAATAGCGGTGCCGTCGTTCGCGGCATGGCGCATGTTGATGGCGGCATCTACGCCGTGGCGATCAGCCGTTATGGGACGACGCCGCCCGTCAAGACCGCGCCGACACCGCCTGTGTCGAAACTGTGCGAGGGTCCTCCGAACTGGGGAGACGAGAGCGAAGACGGTTATCAGGGTGGCGCTGCAGCCGAGAGTTGCGACTACATCGGTTCGCTCAGTGCAGGTCTCAGCAGGCTCGACTCGCGGCACGACATGTCGGGCGTGCAGATGTCCGATGCATCACCTCTGGGTCTGATTGACATCGATCAGAACACGCTGGGGCCTGCGCGCGAGGCCGTCATTAAATTGGCGGACGAGAGCAAGATCTGGCAGATGGTGCGGATCACTAACAACATTTTGGATTGCGGCAAAGCCTCGTGCATCAGCGGAAAATCGCGCCATGTCGAGGATCGCGGCAATCGTTGCACGAGCAGTGGCTGGTTCGGTTCTTGCCGCTAGGCATTCGATAACACCAAAAAAGTCGGCCGGACCGTCTGGGGTAGCACGGTCCGGCCTCGTCACGCCTCGTCTGCCAGTCTCGTTGGTTGACACTGGCGGGCTAGTGCCGGAGAGGGGAGTCTCCGGTGCTGAATGTCATTCAGCAATAGTCAGATAGGTATGGCCGGGCTCACTTCCAAGGCGAGCGGGTGCGTTATTTTTTCACTCAATATTGCCATTCACGCGCTTGTGAAACCAGGAAATCCCTGAAAACTGCGACTCGTTTCGAGCCGCGCAGATTTTCGGGATAACACAGGTAAACCTCGTAATTCGGGCCGGGTGTTTCCTGGAGCACGCGCACGAGCTTGTCGTTGCCGGCAGTGAAGTAGTCCGGCAGGGCGCCCAGGCCGATGCCCTGTTCGATCGCTTTGCCCATGGCGATGATGTTGTTGACACACAGCGCGGCAGGCCGGGCGTGGCCGGTTTTCCGGCCGATTTCGGACAACCAATTCACCTTGTCCAATTCGGGTGGAGCGTCTCCGTAGACGATGATGTCGTGACTGTCGAGATCGTTGATGGAACTGGGTGAGGTTTTGCGGGAAACGTATTCTTTGGCGGCGTAGATGTGATAGGCGACGTCGAATAATTTGCGTTGAATCAAATCATTCTGAATGGGTTTGCGCATGCGCAGCGCGATGTCGGCCTCGCGATGATTGAGATCGAGTTCGCCGTCGTGCAGCAGCAAATGCACGCGGATGTCGGGGTAGAGCTGATTGAATTGGCGCAGGCGCGGTGTCAGCCAATAGGTGCCGATGCCAATGGTCGCCGTGACACGCAGTTCGCCGCGCGGTGTTTCGCGGCTGTTGAGCAGTTGCTCTTCTACGGTTTGCAGTTGTTCGAAAATTTTCGTTGTGGTTTGAAACAAATGTTCGCCTTGCTCGGTGCGGATGAGGCCGCGGGCGTGGCGCGTGAACAGCGGCACTTTAAGCTCGTCTTCCAAGGCGCTGATTTGGCGGCTGACGGCCGATTGGCTGAGGTTGAGTGTTTCGCCAGCATGCGTGAGATTGCCTGCGGTGGCGACCGCATGGAAGACGCGCAAGCGGTCGAGATCAATCGCCATGGGTGTCCCTCATTCTGCTGCGGCCCTGACCTCAGTGTGATGGGCCAGGAATTTCTCGGCTTCGAGGGCCGCCATGCAACCCATGCCGGCGGCGGTGACGGCTTGGCGGAAAATGCGGTCTTTGACGTCGCCTGCAGCAAAGACACCGGGGATGTTGGTGGCGGTCGAGTCCGGGGCGGTGCGAATATAGCCGTCGGCGTCCATATCGACCTGACCCTTTTAGATTTCGTTTGCGTGGACATGTAAGTTGGCGTCATAGTTGACTTTGTCTGTTAGCTAGGTTGTTGCTAAGTTATTGTTGTTTCGCATGCGGTCGGCGGTGACGGATTT
>JANOFD010000717.1:0-3587 GCA_031413455.1 Rhodobiaceae bacterium | reverse complement strand
CGCGGGCAGGCGGTCCGGCTTGAAATAGGTGACGTAGACTTTGTTGAAGTCGGCCCATTTCTTCATATCGGCCATCATGATGGTGCATTTGACGACGTTGTCGAAGGTCAGGTTGTTGTCGTTCAATACCGTGCGGATATTTTCCATGGTCTGGCGCGCCTCAGCTTCCATGCCGCCGGGCACGAGTTCGAGCTTGCCGGGTAGGTTCCCCAGCGCGCCTGAGAGGTACAGTATATCCCCAACACGGACCGCCTGGCTGAACGGGAGATTTGTTGCCTTGGCGGCGGGCGAGGTAATGAACTGGGGCATCAGGTTCGTCCTTGTTTGCAGGATAGTGTACCTATTCGCATGGTTTTGAGAACGGCCAAAAGCGGGATCGATGAGGCGGCGAGATTGCCGCCTGCGTTTTCGGCGTGGTTTGCTGAGCGAGGCTGGCGCCCGCGGCCGTTTCAGCTTGAGCTGATTGCGGCGGCGCGGGTGGGGGAGAGTGTGCTGCTGACGGCGCCGACCGGTGGCGGCAAAACGCTGGCGGGGTTTTTGCCGAGTTTGATCGAGCTTTCACTTCCCCCCTCTACCATCGCTGCGCGAAGGGTAGAGGGGGGAAGTGAGAATCCCATCATTGAACGCCTGAAGGCGCGCGCCGCAAGCCGTCCGCGTGGGATTCACACACTTTATATCTCTCCGTTGAAGGCGCTGGCCGTCGACATTGCGCGCAATCTTGAGATGCCGGTGTGTGAGATGGGCCTCAATGTCAGTATGGAGACGCGCACCGGGGACACCTCGGCGCACCGACGGCAGCGGCAGAAGCATTTACCGCCGGATATTTTGCTGACGACGCCGGAGCAGATCGCGTTGCTGCTGGCCTCGGCGGAGGCGCCGCGTCTGTTCGGCGATCTGCGTTGTGTGGTGCTTGACGAGTTGCATGCGCTGGCGGCGTCGAAGCGCGGGGATTTACTGGCGCTGGGTTTGGCGCGGCTGTCGGTGTTGGCGCCGGGGCACCGGCGCGTCGGGTTGTCGGCGACAGTGAAGGAGCCTGAGGAGTTGGCGCGCTATCTGTCGCCTCAGGCGCGCGTGGTGCGTGGGGCGCCCGGTGCCCTGCCGGATCTTTCAATTCTGGCGTCGGAGGCGCATGTGCCGTGGTCGGGGCATTTGGCGCGCCATGCCTTCGGCGAAATTTTGGCCGCGATCAAGACTGCCAAGACCGCGCTGGTGTTTGTCAATACGCGGATGCAGGCGGAATTGTTGTTCCAAGAGTTGTGGGCGATCAATGCGGAGAACCTGCCGATCGCATTGCATCACGGGTCGCTGGCGCCCGAACAACGGCGCAAGGTCGAAGCGGCGATGACGAGGGGCGCGTTGCGGGCGGTGGTGTGTACTTCGACGCTTGATCTCGGGATTGATTGGGGCGCGGTCGATCTTGTGATCAACGTGGGAGCGCCGAAGGGGGCCGCGCGTATTGCGCAGCGCATCGGGCGTTCCAATCACCGGATGAACGAGCCCAGCCGCGCGCTTTTGGTGCCGGCGAACCGCTTCGAGGTTCTGGAATGCGAGGCGGCGCGCGATGCGCTGATGCACGGAGAGCTCGACGGCGAGGTGATGCGCACTGGCGCGCTCGATGTATTGGCGCAGCATGTGCTGGGCATGGCGGTGGCGGCGCCTTTCGATGCGGATGCTCTGTACACGGAAGTCACGAGCGCCGCGCCTTACGCGCAGCTGACGCGCGGTGACTTCGACAAGGTCGTCGACTATGTGGCGACGGGGGGATACGCCCTGCGCGCCTATGAGCGCTACGCGAAATTGCGCAAGACGGTCGAAGGGTTGTGGCGGGTGGCGAGCCCGCAAGTGGCGCAACGCTATCGCCTGAATTGCGGTACCATCGTCGAAGCGCCGATGTTGAAGGTGCGCGTGGTGCGTAACTATCGCGGGCCGCGCGCGACTTATGCGGGGCGCATTCTCGGCCAGATCGAGGAATGGTTTTTGCAGCAATTGACGCCGGGCGACACGTTCTTGTTCGCGGGCCAGGTGTTGGCGTTTCGCGGCATTGTCGAGACCGAGGCCATCGTCACGCCCGGTGGACCTGGCAATCCGAAAATTCCGTCGTTCGAGGGCGGCAAGTTTCCGCTGTCGACATTTTTGGCGCAGCGCGTGCGCGAGATGATTGCCGATCCGAAGCGTTGGCGCTTTCTGCCGGATCAGGTGAAAGAATGGCTCGGCATGCAGCGCCTGCGTTCGCTGCTGCCGAAGGCGGATCAGATGCTGATTGAAACGTTTCCACGGGCGCCGCGCAATTTCCTGGTGTGCTATCCGTTTGACGGGCGCTTGTGCCACCAGTCGCTGGGCATGCTTTTGACGCGGCGCTTGGAGCGCATGGGGATGAAGCCGCTGGGGTTTGTCGCCAGCGACTATTCGCTGGCGATCTGGGCGCTGGGTCCGATGCATACCCTCGATATGAACCGGCTGTTCGACGAAGATATGATGGGCGACGATCTCGACGCGTGGCTGGCGGAATCGGCGCTGCTCAAGCGCAGCTTCCGGCAGTGTGCTGTAATCGCGGGTCTGATCGAGCGGCGCAATCCGCGCGAGGAAAAGACGGGGCGTCAGGTGACGTTTTCCTCGGACCTGATCTACGACGTGCTGCGCAGTCACGAGCCCGATCACATTCTGTTGCGCGCGGCCTATGACGATGCGGCGACGGGGGCGCTCGACATCGCGCGCCTGGGTGCGCTGCTCAAGCGCATCAAGGGACACATTGTGGTCAAGAAACTCGACCGCGTCTCGCCGCTGGCGGTGCCGGTGCTGCTTGATATTGGCCGGGTGCCGGTGGGTATGGAGGCCAACGAGGCGCTGCTGGCGGAGGCGAGCGATGCGTTGATTGCGGAGGCGATGGGGTAGTGGAATTGCACTTTTCAAAGGGGATTGGTTTGGGTGGGGTGAAGTTGTGTGAGTAAGTGTGACATGCCCAATCGAACGAGAGTCAAAGATGCCAAGTGAACTAACCAACCAAGCAACGCGCCGAGAATGGCGTGACCTTGGTTTTTTCTATGATCAAGATAACAGTGCGAAGGTGTGGCGCTTTGTTGGTTCATCCACCGGGCTTCAGAAGTTTGCGGCTCTCGTCTCTGAATATAGCGCAAACCCGAAGCACGATACCTTGTCCGAGCACGCCCACTATGGGCCCTATATGTTTCTTGAGATCGGAACTTGGAGTTCTCCCGAGATAACGGACCATTGGATCGCGGGGCCACTTGCGAACTTATCTTCTCTTGCGTTGGCGATAGCTCGCGCTGCCGATGAAGTGCAGGTGGGACAACGTATTTCTCTACGCGCGATGTTTGCTCCAGAGTCTCCGTACGATCTGATCTTCGAACGACGGGAAGATGCGTTCGATCCTGCTGAAGAAGATCCGCTTTGCTGGTGACATTGAAGGTTGCAGTAAATGTGGTTCTTATTGCATCGTCTTGATGTGTTGTTCCTCCGGCGGCTTGGCGTTGCGGAAGGTCCAGAGGAGGGCGATGTCGAGCGCCACGATGGTGGCGAGTTTGCGGGTGGTGCCGGTCAAAAGTTGAAGCTTTCTTTCGGGATGTTGC
>JANOFD010000716.1:0-1168 GCA_031413455.1 Rhodobiaceae bacterium | reverse complement strand
AACCTTGATTGCTGTCTTGTGCTCTATGAGATTGTGCATGCCGCGCGTAGAATTGCGCATGTGGCTGGATGCACCGGAGTCCGCGATCCCCCTGGGAGAAGCTGGCGCGCCACTTCGGCGCGACTGATGAGGGCCTTCGCGCCATGACCGTCTGCTGGAAAGCCCGCGCCGTCCTGCCCAAACTCGAAGCGCATGCCTTGAGCGACGCCCTCGAACAGCTCGACCCCTCCCCCGTCGTCTCCGCCTTCGAACTCGGCGAGCGCGGACTCTGGGAAGTCGAAGCCTTTTTCTCAACCCCGCCCGACGAAGCAGAACTTCACCGCCAGTTCGGCGTCGCCATGCGCGTCATCCCCATCGAAGACGAAAACTGGGTCGCCCGCGCCCTCGACGGCCTGCCGCCGGTGCGCACCAGCCGTTTCTTCATCTACGGCAGTCACGAAGCCAGCACTGTCCCCGCAAATGCCAAAGGCCACAAAATCGAAGCCTCATACGCCTTCGGCACCGGCCACCACGGCACCACGCGCGGCTGCCTGCTCGCCTTCGAATTTCTCAACAAGCGCCGCAGCTTCCGCAATGCCCTCGACCTCGGCTGCGGCACCGGAGTCCTGGGCATGGCCTTCGCCAGGCTGACCCACCGCCCGGCCGTTGCCACCGACATCGACCACCTGGCCGCAGACAAATCGAAGGAAAACGCCCGACTCAACCGCGCCCTCCCCCACATGCGAATAGCAGCCGGCAACGGTTTCCGCGCCGCTCACATCAAGGAAGGCGCCCCCTACGACCTCATCTTCGCCAACATCTTGGCCGGCCCCCTGATGAAACTAATGCCCGGCATCAAATCAAACCTGAGCAAAGGCGGCCACGCCATCCTCTCCGGCCTCCTCGACGACCAAGCGAACGCGATCACCTCAATGGCCCGCGCCCAAAACCTGCGCCTCATCAAACGCAGCGCGTTGGAAGGCTGGATCACACTGATCCTCCAGCGCCCCTAAGCTTTTCGTGGCCCCTCAACGTATTGCACAGTGATTCTGCTCGATCGTGCACCTTTCGGCTTGGGTGCAATTCGGATCTCGATTGTCTGGCCGAGTGCGATCAAGAACTTGAACAACCGCTCAACGGATACGTCACGCAAGTGCCCGCGGAGTATCTTCGATAAGTCGGGTTGGCC
>JANOFD010000715.1:0-2038 GCA_031413455.1 Rhodobiaceae bacterium | reverse complement strand
TAGCAAAATCTGTATTAAATAATAAAGCTTATATAACATTATCGAATTTTAATTTAAGAGTTCACCACGGCTGCGGCAAAGGCAGAGATGAACTCGCGTCGTTGAATGGCACTCATCGGATGAATCGCAAACCGGTGTGGGTTTCGGAAATATGTGCGACTTTAGTGACTTTGAGTTTGGCAGCGCGAGCGACGGCGATCACATTGCCACCACTTCCCGGCACTTCTGTGGCGGGTCATAAACTACAGGTTGCTGTGGGTGTTGGCCACTCAACACTTCCGGGGTGGTAGGATTCCCTTCGCCACTGATTCGCGGGAGACCTTAGCTATGCTGACCAAAGCTCAACTTGCGTCGATATTTCCCAAGGCCGTCGATGCTGACATTCAGGCGTTCATCAGTTTCGGCGAGCAGGCTTTGAAGGAGTCCGGCATTCTGCAAGGGCTGACGCGGCTGCAATATTTTCTGGCGCAGCTGGGGCATGAGTCCAATGGGCTCACGCATCGCGAGGAAAACCTGAACTATTCCGCGACGCGGTTGATGGAGATTTGGCCGAGCCGGTTTCCGACGCTGGCGATTGCGCAGAAATATGATCGTGACCCCGAAAAGCTCGCCAACTTCGTCTATGGCGGGCGGATGGGCAATATCGATCCGGGCGACGGCTATAAATATCGCGGACGGGGTTACATACAGCTGACAGGGCGCGAGACTTATCGTGAGATCGGCAAGGTCGCGGGGCTGGATTTGGAAGGTAGTCCAGAACTGGCGGCCAAGCCTGAGAATGCGATCAGGATCGCTTGCGCCTTTTGGACATGGAAGAAAATCAATCCGTCCTGCGACGTTGGCGACTTCACCGCCGTGACCAAACGGATCAATGGCGGGACAAACGGACTGACGGACCGGTTGGAGTGGTTGAGCAAGGTGCAGGCGGTGGTGAAGGTGGCGCCGGCGGCGTCGACCACATCTACGCCGGTGGTGAACCAGCCGCCGGTCACCACGCCTGCCAAGCCGCAACCCAAACCACAGCCGCCCAAACCACAGCCGAACGAGAGTGCGGCAAACTTGTCGAACAATGCCGTTCTGGAGGCGCAGAAAAAGCTGACACGGCTTGGGTACTATCAGGGCGTCATGGACGGCATCTATAATCAGCTGTTACGCGCGGCGTTGTGGGCGTTCCAGAAGGACGAGGACCTGCCGCAGACCGGGCGGCTGGATACACGGACGCGGGCGGAGTTGAATGTTTAGCGGTTGAGCGCTGCGGCCAGCCGTTTCTGCAATTCAGATCCACTGTGTCACCGCGCAGCGGCGTTTTGCGAATACCGCTGAGTACGGGTTGACCGCCAGAAGTTCGAGTGCGAGACTCCCGCGCGCTTTATAGAGAGGTCAGGCGAATTCGTCGCGCTCGCGGAAGACGACGGCCAGAAATACGCCAGTGACGCCGAGAACGGCGAAGGCCGGCAGCGACAAGATGGCCGCCAAGGCTTCGTTCACGGGGACGGGTACAAGGCCTGCAAACCAGAATTTGAAGCTTTGCACGCCGGTCGCTGTAAACAGCCCCCAGACGTTTTCGACCGTCCGCAAGACGGGCTCTTTCCCGCTTTCGAGCATCGTCACCACGTCGGCGCCCAAAAACATGAGCCCCAGGACGATCAAAATCAACGCAATGAACCGGAACAAAATCATAATTTTAGTGCCCCCACACTTTGGGCGGGATGCTAGCCGACCTTTGGGGGCGCGCTCAAGGTTTATGGCCACAGGCGGACCGGTCGGCGGAGGCGGTAATCCGCGACTTTTATGTTGCACTTTGACCTTGCGGCAAGAAAGTCTCGCTCTATAGTCCCGCGCCTTGTCCCTATGGCGACAATGGACAGATGGCCGAGTGGTTTAAGGCGCACGCCTGGAACGCGTGTATACCTTCACGGGTATCGAGAGTTCGAATCTCTCTCTGTCCGCCAATCAAGCCCTATTATTGGGGAATTTTTCGTTGGAATGCGCTTCGGCCCTAGTTTCGGCCCTAGTTCTGCGGGTTGCTTGGACCGGA
>JANOFD010000714.1:0-2513 GCA_031413455.1 Rhodobiaceae bacterium | reverse complement strand
GTTCGCTAGACTTTCATCGTTGTGGACTTGCACCACTTACTCCTCGCTGGCCTCCCAGCGCACTGACCCCATTCTCACTGCATGATTCACCATTCACGAATCGTCAGTGTCTGGCGGACGAAGGCGATCTCGAAACTCGGGGTATTTATCAAGCAGTACATCTTCAATTTGGAACCGGCTCCTGAGCATCCCGCCCAGAGCCTTTCTCATTGCACGCCTCTCCTCATCACTCTCGAAGAAATCAGTTACGTGAGACGCTTCATCAAAGATAACCTCAAATTTCTCAACGAACTGAACTAGCTTCTCGGCATGCTCCTTTTTCATCCAACTCGCCCCTTAGAGTCTGTCCGGAGACTTTAGCCCGGATTGCATAGTTTTCTGAGCATGAGCCGAATTGAAGCGAGGCGCAAGAATACCAGCGCCCTGCGATTGAGGTTCTCCCAATCTTTGGCGAGCCTTCGACAGCGATTGAGCCATGCGATAGTTCGCTCGACAATCCACCGTTTGGGCAGGACGACGAAGCCCTCGGCGCGATCCGAGCGCTTGACGATTTCAACATTGAGATCGGGATGCGCTCTGACCAGGGCGTCTGCGAACTGTCGCCCTTGATAGGCACTGTCAGCAAAGAGCTTTTTCAGAAATGGATAGAGAAGAATTGGGGTCAGACACCAATTAACCGGGACCCCATGAACAACCATGGCCATCTCTCCTCGAACCGTCATCCCCGGAACTCTACCACTGCCGCGCAAGAAACGCACGGCCCTGGCGTGCGAAACGCTGTCAGACATCTACATCAGTGAGTTTTTGGTGGACCCAATTTGGTGGAACTCACCTTGCCATGCGCCCCACACACCACCTAGCATCGCCGTTCAAATCGAGGACAGACAATGTGGCGTTGGGTTGGCAGGGTTGCTTTGGGTATGCTGCTGATCGCGGCGGGGGCGTTGGTGGCGGCGCCGGGGATTGTCGAGGGCGGGCTCAATAAGGTTGCGCCGCATGCGCCCTATCGCGTGAGTGCCGAGGCCCGGGCGCTGCACGCCAAATTGAACCTCGCCGATTTACATTCGGACACTTTGCTTTGGAACCGCGATCTTCTGGCGCGCGGGACGACGGGGCACGTGGATGTGCCGCGGCTGGTTCAGGGGCGCTTTGGGTTGCAGGTTTTTTCGGCGGTGACGAAATCGCCGGAAGGGCAGAACTACGAACGCACGACGGGCGACACGGATCAGATTTCACTGCTGGTCAAGGTTCAGCGTTGGCCGGCGCGAACGTGGAACAGTTTGCTTGAGCGCGCACTCTATCAGGCCGAGCGCTTGAACGAAGCAGCGGCGCGCGATCCTGCGGCGCTTGCCGTGGTGCGCACGCGCGGCGATCTGGCGGCGCTGATGGCGCGGCGGGGTCGCGGCGAAAGCGTCGTCGGCGGTCTGCTTGCGATTGAAGGGGCGCATGCGCTGGAAGGCGATTTGGCGAATGTGAAGCGGTTGTCGGATGCGGGCTATCGCATGATCGGGCTGCATCATTTCATCGACAACGAGCTTGGCGGCTCGCTGCACGGCGTCGGGCGCAAGGGTTTATCGCCGTTCGGCGTGCAGGCGGTGCGCGCCATCGAAGAGTCGGGGCTGATCGTCGATGTGGCGCATTCGTCGGCAGCGGTGGTCGCAGACGTGCTGACCATCGCGACGCGGCCGATTGTCGTGTCGCATACGGGCGTGCGCGGGGCGTGCGAGAGCCCACGGAATTTGAGCGATGCGCAAATGATCGCGATCGCGTTGAAGGGCGGGCTGATCGGCATCGGCTATTGGGACGGCGCGGTGTGCGATATTTCGCCCGCAGGCGTGGTGAAGTCCTTGCGCTATGCGATCGACTTGGTGGGGCCCGATCACGTGGCGCTGGGTTCGGATTACGACGGTACCACGACGGTTTCGTTCGATGCGTCGGAATCGGCGGCGCTGATCGACGCGATGCTGAAGGCCAAGTTCAGCCAAGAGGAAATCCGCAAAGTGAGTGGGGAAAACGCGATCCGCCTGCTGTCGGCGCTGCTGCCGGAATAGCGGGCGCGTGGAAATAGGGTCAGGCACCAATGCATGCCCGGTTGGGGGCGGGGGTGGGGAAGATTCGGGCGAAGGGCTGGAACTCCGGCCGGTCCGCCCTTGGCGCTTTCCGGCTTGACATTCGCGAGCTAGTTCCTTATATGTTCCGTCAGCGCGCGCAAGCTATGTTTCATGCGCATACCGCCGCTTGACATCGTTACCCAACCGGCGCGGCCTGTTACGTTTTGGCCCGCCTCGTGAGCCCGCGCGAAAAAATCATTGCGGGTGAGTGCCTGGAATTGCGCCCTGCTCTGGCGGCGGCGGGGCTCGCGAAACCGGCTGTCCTATTGCCCTGTCCTGTGTCTCATGGAAAATCCAGGGACACCAACGGCTTAGGCGTTGAACAGGATTGCCTTCATGGTAGTAAAAACCCCAGTTTCACTGGGTGAGGTACAGGCTTACGCCACTCCTCAAGTTCCAGAG
>JANOFD010000713.1:0-2960 GCA_031413455.1 Rhodobiaceae bacterium | reverse complement strand
TCAATCTTCTTGCGCAGCCGCGCGATCAGCGTGTCGATCGAGCGATCAAGCGGCGACCAGTCGTGGCCTTTGAGCAAATCCATAATGTTGTCGCGCGACATGACGCGAGCCGGACGCGCGACAAACATTTCGAGCAGATTGAATTCGGCCGTCGTCAACTCGATGATCTGGCCGTTCACGTTCGTCAGCGCCCGCCGGTGGGGATGAAGCTCAAAGCCCTCGAAGCGATAACACGCCTCCGAGTGCGGCCCGCTGAGCGCGGCGGCTTGCCGACTGTCCGGCTGATAGCGCCGCAACACGGCCCGAACCCGGGCCAGGACTTCACGCAGGTGAAAGGGCTTGGTGATATAGTCGTCAGCTCCAAGTTCCAGACCGACCACGCGGTCGATCGGGTCTTGCTTGCCGGTGATCATGATGATTGGCACGTTGCGCTTTGTCCGGACCTCGCGGGCCAGAGCGAACCCGTCCTCGCCGGGCAGATTGATGTCGAGCGTGATGAGATTGACCGGGTGCTTCTCGAGGTGTGCACGCAGCTCCGTGCCGTCCCCGGCCTCGCCGACGCTGTAGCCCTCCAGCTCGAAATACTCCCGCAAAAGTGTTCGAATTTCGGGCTCGTCGTCCACAATGAGGACCCGCACTGGATCCCGGGCGGTCATTGGATTTGTACCTCGTTTTTCGGTCAGAATGTCCCGCCTTTGCAGTCTTTCTGCGACATAGTCCGTTTCACTTTCTTACATTTCGTCACAATCGAGACAAGCGCGGGTCGCACCGGCCTGATTTCTTGAGCCGCGTCAACACTCAACGACTAGCCAAGGGGAAGACCATGCTAACGAGCGCCCACTACGCCGAACCCGCCAGCAACTGGACGTCCAATAGCAGAATCGCGCCCCGCCCGCACCGCTGTGCGCTCGACGACTGTTTTGCACAAGCCCCCGTGCGCCAGCTCAAGGCCAAGGAGCCGCTCTTTGCCGAAGGCGATACAAAGTCGAATGTCTACAAAGTCGAGAGCGGCGCAGTTCTGATCTACAAGATCCTGAATGACGGCTTTCGCCAGATCGTGAACTTCGCCTTCCCCGGCGACTATGTTGGCCTGGAGATGTCGCCCCTCTACAGCTATGACGCGCAAACGATCGCCCCAACCCGCATTCGTTCCGTGTCCTCGGCCGCGCTCTGGCTGCAGGCGCGGGAAGACACAGTGGTTGTTGACGAAATTTTTGAAATATTGTCGCGTGAAATCTCCGCCGCGCGCGGTCATTTTCTGACCATCGGGCGACTGAGTGCTACGGGCCGCATCGCCACGTTCTTGCTTGCGCTGGCCGAGCGCAACGAACGCAAGTCGCTCGATTCGGTAAATTTCCAGCTGCCGGTGCGCCGGAGTGATATCGCCGACTTCCTGTGCTTGTCAGTCGAAACGGTCAGCCGTTCTTTGACCGAACTGAAGACCGCGCGCATCATCAGCCTGCGCGGCTGGCGCCAGATCAAACTCGCCAATCGCGAGGCGCTGGAAAGCCTCGCTGACGGCGAGACGACGGACAACTGCGTCAGCCAGTGGCGCAAGGCAGCGTAGCGGGGGCTCAACTCTCCGCGATACGGCGATAGGCATTCGCAATCCGCTCGCGCACGGCGGGCGATTGCTCGTCGATCGCCGCAGCCATGCTTCGCAGTTCATTGCGAAGTCCGTGAATTTGATCGAGCAGCGACAGTACAAGCGGCACCGTGTCCTCATCGAATTCAAGATCATGTTCCAGATTGCACAATAGCCGCACGCGCGCAACGTCGACCTCGTGAAATAGTGCCGCGCCCGCGTGCCGCTCCGGCTTGACCCAACCCAGGCGAATCCACTTATGCAGCCGCTGGACCGACAGCACTCTCACCTCGCGAACTAAATCTTCCTCGTTGATGGCCATGGCCGTTCACTCCGCGCGCGGGTTGTAGGCATGGCGCTCACGCCAGCCGTTCATGAATGCTTCAAGCTCTTCGTCGATCACCTTCGGCATCACGATCCTTAGCCGGATCAGCTGATCGCCAACGCCGCCGCGCTTGCCCTTCAAGCCTTTACCTTTGAGGCGCAGCGTTTGCCCGCTCGACGCACCTTTGGGGATCGTCACCATGACGCGGCCTGAAATAGTTGGCACCTCTACCTTCGCGCCAAGAATCGCCTCATCGAGGGTGATGAGAAATTCGCTCGCAACATCGTCGCCTTGACGCTCGAAGGATGCGTGCGGCCGAACATGAATCTCGATCAAGGCATCGCCCACGGGCCCGGACCCACGCCCGGAGTGCCCAAGTCCTTTCAGCCGCAAGGTTTGTCCGTCGGTCACGCCTTCGGGAATCGTCACACCCAGCTGCTTGCCGTCGGGCAAGGTGATGCGTTGCTGCCCGCCGAGAGCCGCAGTCAGGAAATCGACCTCCAACCGGTAATGCACATTGCGTCCACGCAAGTGCGCGCCGGCGGGAGAAGCCTGTCCGAACAGATCCGAAAACAGATCCGACGCGTCGCCCAAATCCTCGAAGCCTGCGCTCGATTGATAGTGCCGCGCGCCACCCTGATCGGCATACTCGCGATAGAAACGTTGTTCAGGACGTTCTTGGCCTGCGGCGTCGATCTCGCCCTTGTCGAGTTTCGTACGTTTGGCCTCGTCACCGACGATGTCATAGGCCGACGCCACATCCTTGAAGCGGTCAGCCGCCTTGCTATCGCCTGGGTGCAAGTCAGGGTGCAGCTGCTTCACCAGCTTGCGGTACGCCTTCTTGATATCGGCAGCCGGGGCCGTCTTGGCGACGCCCAGCACCTCGTATGGATCGCTAGCCAAAGGGCTTCATCCTGTGAACAACTGTTGGTTGGTACATTAGCCAAGAAGGAAGAAATTCGCCACTCGTCCAAAGCATCTGGCTCAGCGCATGCGTCCGTCAAGGGCCACACGCATGCCAACACCCATTTCTGCAAGTCCTTCCTCAAG
>JANOFD010000712.1:0-1815 GCA_031413455.1 Rhodobiaceae bacterium | reverse complement strand
TCCTGCTCCGTCGCCGACAGGAGTGAGTGACCCAGTTTCAAGCGACAATTGAAAATCCCGCCATCCTCCCGGCGGGTCCCATTCTCCCGAGCCATGAACAATGCCTGCTGAGTTCGTAGTCGAAATGATGACGCCATCAAGGCCCACTTCCGGGCTTTTCCAAAGTACGTCTGCTTTAGCTCCAATGCGAAAAACACGCCGGCCGGACGACACGAGCAAATGGGCAGGGGCCGACTCTATTCGACAAAAATAGTCGAGTGAGTCTGACGGCTGGCTGTCTGAAAGTGCGATGGTGTGTTGAGTAGCTTCGTGTTGGGAAACAAGAACGACGCGGGCGCCAAAGCCGGCCACGATCCAGCCTTTCCAGATTTCGACACGGGTTTTCAGATGGTATTCTTGCGCCGGGTAAAAGATGTGCAGCCGCACGGCGGGTTCATCGTTGCCGTCGATGAAGACGATCTCGTCCGGCAGGGCCGCTTTTGCCGGTGGCTCGCCGATTTCGACAACCGGGCATGTGGACCAGAGCCGTTCGACACGGACGTCTAAGGTTTGCGATGGGGGCGCGTCAGGCATTTTCGTCTCTGCGGTGGGGCATGGGGTATTTCACTTTGGTGATAGGCCATCAGACCATATGTGGCACTCCAGCGACACCCTGATTTGTCAGGCTGCATGGCCGTCCGGTGGGTCAGGCGGATTTGCGGTTGACTCATGCGTATCGTGTTCGTAATATGTTCTTGTATTCCGGCATGGGCATTTCTGGGGGGCTTTGATAACCCCATGGGTACGGTTCGTGGGGGAGCTTTAGGGTTTGTGCCGATTGGGGGCAGTTGCCGAAGGGCTTGCTGTTCATGGCGGTGAAAAGCAGAGTGAAAAGCATAAGTCTTTGGCGGAATTGAGGTTCTGGCGATGTTGTTCAGCTTTTCATGTTGTTCACGAGGTGGGTGTATGGGGGGTGGCGGCTACCCTGGCATCTGGAATCATAATTAAGTGACACGGGAGACCCAATACAAAGAATCTCACGCAAAGGCGCAAAGAAAAAAGCAAAGAGATTGAACCACCAAGGACACCAAGGGTATGCCGCTTTGTCTTAGGTGCGAAGCGCCAATGCGAAGAATTCGAATGCGCGGCTCGCACGCGCGCGCGAAATTCCGGGAGCATCTTGGTGTCCTTGGTGGGTTAACCTGTTCTTCTTTGCGGCTTTGCGTGAAATTCTTACTACGCCTTCTGTGTCACCCAGTTGTGATAGCGGGCATCAGACCCGCCATCACCGCCAAAAAAACAGGAGTAAAACATATAGCGTTGGTGTCACCTGGCAGGCTTCGGAAGCGAGCAAATCTGCGGCGAAACGCGGCAAACTCGATCTAAAACTGTCACCTGAAAATTGACGCTGTCACCTGAGGTAAAATAACCAAAAATGATACTTTGCGGAGGTTGGCAAAACGGTGGTGCCCTGGGACGGAGTCGAACCGTCACATCCGAAGATACTGGATTTTGAGTCTCGTTGCTTCATACATCTATCATATTGTTTTTCTTGTGTTTTTCACGATTTCTGTTATGCTTCTGTGTAGTCTTTTGTGTAGTTTCGGAGGCGAAAAGTGGCTCAAAACAGCGGAATACGTGTAGCGATATATTGCAGGGTTTCAACGGACTCTCAGACGGTAGAAAATCAGATTCGAGAACTTCAAGAAGTCGCTTCTCGGAGTGGTTGGAACATCGTGGGGACATATTCCGACCAAGGCATCTCTGGGTCAAAAGACAGAACCGAACGACCTCAGCTTGATGCTCTTATCAAAGATGCTGAGAGGCGCAAGTTCG
>JANOFD010000711.1:0-6756 GCA_031413455.1 Rhodobiaceae bacterium | reverse complement strand
GACCTGGCGGAACGGCGGGGCGACCTTGTTTTTAACAACCTTGACGCGCGTCTGGCTGCCGACCACATCGTCGCGTTCCTTGATGGCGCCGATACGGCGGATGTCGAGGCGCACCGAAGCGTAGAACTTCAGCGCGTTGCCGCCGGTCGTGGTTTCCGGACTGCCGAACATGACGCCGATTTTCATGCGGATCTGATTGATGAACAGCACCATCGTGTTGGAGCGTGAGATGGAGCCCGTCAGTTTGCGCAGGGCCTGGCTCATCAAACGGGCTTGCAAGCCGGGGAGTGAATCACCCATTTCGCCTTCAATTTCGGCCTTGGGGGTGAGGGCTGCGACCGAGTCGATGACGATGATGTCGACGGCACCTGAGCGCACAAGCGTGTCGGTAATCTCCAGTGCCTGTTCGCCGGTGTCGGGTTGGGATACCAACAGCTCGCCGATGTCGACGCCGAGTTTCTTGGCGTAACCGATATCGAGGGCGTGCTCGGCGTCAACGAAGGCAGCGATGCCGCCGGCCTTTTGCACTTCTGCGACCACGTGGAGTGCCAAAGTCGTTTTGCCGGACGATTCTGGCCCGTAGACCTCGACCACACGGCCACGCGGTAAACCGCCAATGCCGAGGGCAATATCCAGGCCCAGCGAACCGGTGGAGACCGATTCGATTTCTGCGACTTTTGGGTTGGCGCCGAGTTTCATCACCGAGCCCTTGCCGAAGGCGCGGTCGATTTGGCTTAAGGCTGCTTCGAGGGCTTTTTTGCGGTCCATTCCGTCCTGCTGTTCTACTACTCGGGCTGGGGCACTCATTTTGGTCTCTCCTTAAATCATGGGGTCTGGGCGGCTGCAACTTTGGTAAACGTACGGCGTTTGTTCTGAATTGCCAAATACTGATCAACCTGTTGATCTTTATAGAACTTTAGATTTTGTTCCCAGAACATTCCGAAAACCATATAGAAAATTTATCCCGTTCAGCAACGTACATGTGTTAAAGCGTTATCCATGTCAAAGAAGCCAGTCCGATTACCCCAAACGGACCCTCGCGATGTGATGGCGAAATTTGACCGGCTGCTGGCTGCCATGGCGCCAAAGTTGGCCGCACCGGAACGGCCGCCCCAGAAAATTGCGCGGCGCGGAAAGAAGAAGGCGCGCGCGACTACATCGCCAAATGCGTCTTGATTTCATGCGCCATGCGCCAGGCGGTTTTGTACGTGACGGCCAATTGGCGCTGGACCTCGCGCGCCGTCATGCGCTTGTGGCCGGCGCAATAGAGAAACATGACGTAGAACCAGTCTTGCAGCGGCGTGCGGCTGCGGGCAAACGGTGTCCCCGCTTTAGGGTGTATGTGGCAGGCACACCATTGGCAGACGAAAGCCTGTTGCCGGCGCAGGCGGTGAAACTTGCCCACCCGTGCGCATTTTGGGCACGGGCCCGGATTGCCGAAACGCAGTTTGAGCAGGTAATTGAGGCAGGCGTCTTCCGTGGGAAAGCGCTGCGCGAAAACGCGGTAGAGGATGGTTTCGGGGTCGGGGGTGGTCATTCAAATGCCTAAAGTCGCAGGCTTCAACGGTTCGGACAGCTCATCGTTGATGCCATCACGGTATCATGCGGACTACTCTTCCTCCAGCACCTCTTTCACCTTGCCGGTCAGTGCCTTCAGCGAGACGGGTTTGGCGAGGAAGTGGAGGGGTTCGGGAAGATCGTTCGAGTTGCGGAACACGTCTTCAGCGTAGCCCGACATGAAGATCGTACGCAGGCCCGGTTTGATTTCGCGGGCGGCTTTCACCAGCGTTGGCCCATCCATCGACGGCATCATCACATCAGACACGATCAGGTCGATCTGGCCATCGTAGGTGCGAACGATTTCGAGGGCCTCTTCGCCGCCGCAGGCGTCCAGCACCTTGTAGCCGCGCATCTGCAACGCGCGCATGGCAAAGTCCCGGACGGCATCTTCATCTTCGACCAGCAGAATTGTACCAACGCCCGTGAGGTCTCGCGGTGCAGTCTTGTGCGAGGCTGGAGCCGGTTCCACCGAAGGCAGCGGAATGTGGCGCGGAAGATAGACACGGAAGACCGTGCCTTTGCCGGGCTCGGATTCAGGGAAAATGTAACCACCGGTTTGTTTGACAATGCCGTAGACCGACGCCAGGCCCAGTCCCGTGCCGTGGCCTTTTTCCTTTGTAGTGAAGAACGGTTCGAAGATCTTGCCGAGATTTTCCTTTGATATGCCGATGCCCGTGTCTTGCACGTCGATCGTCACGTAATCGCCCGATGGCATGAGCACCTGGCCATATGACCGTGTTTCCTGCAGGCTCAAATTGGCCGAGCGAATGGTGAGCTGGCCGCCATGGGGCATGGCATCGCGGGCATTGACGGCAAGGTTGATCAGCGCGTTTCCGAGTTGATTTTGATCGGCCATGACGGGCCACAGATCGCGGCCGTGTTCGACTTTCAGTTTGACCCGGTCGCCGATGAGGCGGCGCAAGGTGATGGACCAATCGGCGACAAGATCGGTCAGGTTGAGCACTTCGGGTTCAAGCGTTTGGCGGCGCGAAAAGGCCAGCAGCTGGCGCACGAGGGATGCCGCGCGCAAACCGGTGTTGTGGATGTTGTTCAAATCGGCAAACGACGGGTCGCCAGGCTGGTGGCGCTGCAACAGCAACTCCGCAACACCGTTGATGACAGTCAGGAGGTTGTTGAAGTCGTGCGCAATACCGCCGGCGAGCTGACCGACGGCTTGCATTTTTTGCGATTGAGCGAACTGAGTTTCGAGGGCGGTTTGACCGGTTGTGTCTATGAGGTAGACGGCAAAGATCGCATCAGAGCTTTCTTCAGGGTGGAAGCGGCTGGCAAACAATTGCGCGGTGCGTTCATCGCCCGATTTGAAGCGCACTTCAACCGGCGCCCGTGAGACCTCGCCGACGGCAAGGGTTGTCAGTCGCGCCCGCGTTTCCTGAACGGTTTGATCGCGGAAGAATGTGTAGACGGACTTGTCTTTGAGTTTGCGCTGATCGGTAGCGGTCAAGATGGCCAACCCGGCATTGGCTTCGACGATTGTGCCGTCGGCCGTGATGAGGGCGATACCGATGGGCGCGTCCTGGATGAATTTCGGAATGTGAACTTCGGCGCCGCCCAAACCCGGAAGCATGGGTTGCTCCATCGGGCGGAGCTGAACGACGACGGACTGGCGCGCTGGCTCAACGCTTTGCAGCAGGGGCCTTCGTGGTGAACTATCGGTGATGCGCCAGACGGTATGGCCGAGGCCGCTGATGGGGGCGACGGCGACGTGAACCCATTTGCCGGCCGTGTTTTTGAGCTTGAGTTCTTCTTCGCGCCCCTCTTTGAGACTGGCGGCGCGGACCAGGGCATAGAGGCGTTGAGCGGTATCGGTGTCGGATGAAAATCCGGCCACGGGCAGAACGTCGCCACCCGAGAGGCTGCGGCCGAAAAGTTTTCGCCATGCAGGATTGGCGTATGCAATTGAGCCATCAGGCGAGGTGATGGCGCAGGCGCGGTGATCGGTGTCGAGCGCCATGCCAAACAGGCGCGCGGGCGCTTCGGCGGGGACCAGGCGACCGGAGGTGATCGCAAATATCAAGGCCGAGCCGCACAGGGTGATACCGATGAGGAATGCCAGGCCGCCAAAGCCTGCCGCGGACGGCCAGGCCACGACCGCCAACCCGACCAGGCAGGCAAGGCCGAAGAGACCCATTGCGATTTCAGCATTTGAAAAATCAAGCGGCAGCTTCCACCACGCCGCACTGGCTGAAGGAGCTTGGGGTGGTTCGTTGGGCGGAGGTGCCGACTCTAGTGCTGATTTCATCGCGCCCATCTTGCCTGATTCGTCGAACAAAGCGACCGCGTAGTGCGGGTGGGTTTTGGCTATCATCAAATGCTTACGGGAATTTTCTGAACGAATTTGTTTGAGCCGGGCTTTAACTATCTGTTCGCCCTCACTTCTAGGGGCGTGTCATCTTTAAGCGACGCATGCCGAGCTATTTTGCCCTGGTGACTGTCCTAATCCTTGCGAAAATCCGGCTCGAAACAGCCAGAACAAATAGGACGAAGAGGACACAGGACACTGTCCCAGAACACTGTTCGCGCTGTCCTGTTCGCCGTCCAGTTTGCCGACGCACCCGATGCGCGCGGCCGCTATGGTATTTTCCTTGCCTTGGATGCCTGGCATATCGCCGCTCGATGTAATCGTGTCGTACACCTCCGCCGCGCGTGCGGCATGAGAGAGCAGACCGCCGACTACAAACACCGCCATCAAGAATAGTGACTTCCACATGAGTATCCCTTTCACTGTTTGAGCCTTGCTGCGGCCTCGATCTCGCCGTGCCGCAACGTTTCGATGGACTTCGCTGGCTGAAAAAAGTGGACAAAAACCGGACCCGTCAGGCCTGACGGAGTCTTCCAACATCCAAATTACAGCGCCGAAATGCGTAGAAAGCGCCGAGAATTAAAAGTGAACCAATTGTCGCATTAGCTTATATTTGCTAGATAGCGCGGCGGTGGGGAGAGGAGGTCAAAATTCAGTTTTGACTGCTGGCAATACTCATTGAATAGTCGAGTCCGAATTGCGAGAATAGTCGAATGACAAAGGCGGTACTCACCACAAAGGTCCATCCGGAATATGACGACCTTCCGGAGGAGCGATATCACTTTCCAAAAACCTATTTGAACCAAGTGAACCAAGCTGTTGGGGACCTAGCAATTTACTATGAGCCGCGACGCCCCTCCGGTGATCTTTCCAGCAGTGGTGGGAGGCAATCCTATTTCGCAGTGGCGCGCATTGATCGGGTTGTCGAAGATCTCAAAACCAAAGATCATTTTTATGCGGAAATTTCTGGATATCTGGAATTTACGCGCCCGGTGCCGTTCAAGGAACATTCGCAATACTATGAAAGCATACTCAAGAAGCCCGATGGGACTACAAGCAAGGGGGCGTTTGGACGTTCGGTTCGTGAAATTCCAGACCGCGAGTTCGAACTGATACTGAGCGCAGGCTTTGGGCACATTCTTGGCAAGGAGCAGCGTCAACGTCCATTGCCCGATGCACCGGAAGAACCGATGCCTTCGCTCGCAGGTTTCGCCGAGCCGAAAGTTGGATGGCCTACTGACATTCCATTAGAACAAGATCGAAAAATTGTGGAACAACTTGTCTCTCGTCCGTTCCGTGATAGGGCATTCTCAGCGGCCGTGAAGGACGCCTGTGGTGATACTTGCGCGATGTCAGGCATCAAGCTGATCAACGGCGGTGGACGCTCAGAGGCTCAGGCTGCGCATATTCGGCCTGTCGCGCAAGGTGGGCCAGACAGTGTTCGCAATGGAATTGCGCTTTCCGGAACCATGCATTGGATGTTTGATCGGGGACTGGTTTCGATCAGAGACGACTACAAACTGTTGTTTGCCAGAAGCCAACCTCCTGAGAGTGTCGAGAGGCTGCTGGGCGGTAATCGTCGATTGCTGGTTCCGGAGAGGAAGGATCTGCATCCGCACAAACAGTTTCTGGAATTTCATCGCCGCGAAGTTTTCAAAGGTTAGAGAAAATGTGGGGTCAGAGTCGTCGCCCTCGCTCATCCTAAAAGCTGCTTCCACTGCCTCTTGCAAAACGCGTCAATCATCACCGCCCAATTTGGGCTGCAGGACATTCCCCGACCTCAATGCGCGAGCGCACGGCGCACTGCGGCGGGCATTTTCTGCGTGACCCTGAGCAGCGAGCGCGCCGCACTGGAGGGCGCCTTGCGCCGTTGCTCCCAATCCTGCACGACGCGCCTGGACACATCCAGCAGATCGGCAAATTCGCTCTGGCTGAGATTCAGCCTTGCACGGATCTTTGCCACGTCGACATCGCCGTAACTCTTCGGCGGCCGCACCTCGCCCCTGGCCACGGCGACCGCCTCCTGCAATCCCTTGATCAAACGCTTTCCAAATTGAGTCATATCATCTTGTCCCTTTGACTCTTCATCAACTCTTTGCACAACGCTTTCATCAGCTTCTTCTCGCCGCTGCTCAGATCAGTCCTTACCCGCGGTGGTGAACCGTTTGAGTCGTCAATGAGTGTGCAGCAATTGATTAGTCTTTAGGCCACCCCGACGCGCGGCCGCTGGGTGACCGGGACAAGAGCCCGGTCATGACGGGCGTGGGGGGGCAGATCAAATCTTCCGGCCGTTGGTATATCATCACCGCTTGGCGGCAACCTTGCCTTTCAGGCGCATGACGAAACCGATCACCTGGGCCACGGCTTTGAAGTGTTCCGGCTTGATGCTCTCATCCACTTCGACAGAAGCGTAGAGGGCCCGCGCGAGGGGTGGGTTTTCGATGATGGGGACGTTGTGTTCTTTACCGATTTCCCGGATCTTCAACGCGATGTGATCCATGCCTTTGGCGACGCAGATTGGCGCGCCCATCTTGCCTTGCTCGTAAGAGAGCGCGACCGCGTAGTGCGTCGGGTTGGTGATAATCACCGAGGCCTTGGGCACGGCTGCCATCATGCGCTTGCGGGATCGCTCTGAACGAATTTGTTTCAGGCGCGCCTTGACGATCGGGTCGCCTTCACTTTGCCTGTGTTCTTCCTTGGCCTCCTGGCGTGTCATTTTCAAGCGACGCATGCGTTCAAAATATTGCCAGCCATAGTCGGCGAGAGCGATGACGCCGAGTATCGCCAAGGCGGCGAGCATGACCTTGGTCATCAAGGCCAGCATCACCGGCATGATCTGGGTGACCGGCATTGCAATCATGGCCAGCATCGATTCG
>JANOFD010000710.1:0-2008 GCA_031413455.1 Rhodobiaceae bacterium | reverse complement strand
AGGTCCGAAACGTCGATGTTGCCGCTGTCGTCGTAGCAAACATCGAGAATTGCTCGCGCGATTTTCTCATCGCGCGCCTTGATGTCGGTCTCTGCACTGCCGCCAGCGCGCGCAAGTACCATCTCAACGACTTTGTCGAATATTCTATTGAGCAGCTTGATGCCTGCTGGTTCGTAGCCAAATGTGTTTGCCGAAGAAAAATGGGACATGTGCCGTCTGTCATCGCCGTTGTGGATTTCGGAACCCATTCTAAACCATACAAGCGGTGCTTTTCACATACGTTATGCCGCAGTATAAAGGTGTTTTCCGGTTATCAGCATCTTTGAGCGCCGGGACGTAAGTCGTGATTGAGGGCGCAAAGCACCATGATTGGCAACCCAAACGAACTTGAAATCTCGCGCCTGCTGGCGGCGCCACGCGCGCGCATCTGGCAAGCCTGGTCCGACCCCAAACTCTTGGCGCAGTGGTGGTGTCCACGCCCATGGACGACCGAGGTCCGCGCCTTTGATTTCCGCGCCGGTGGCGACTTTTACACGTTCATGCGCGGACCGGACGGCGGCGAAAGCGACAATCCGGGCTGCTTTCTTGAAGTTATGCCTCAACAGCGCATCGTCATGACCTCCCAATTAACCGGGGGCTGGCGTCCGGCCACGCCTTGGCTTGCCATAACGGCGATCATTACCATGACCGACGAAGGCACCGGAACACGTTACATTGCGCGCGTCCTGCACAAGGACAGCGCCGACTGCACCCGCCACAAGGACATGGGCTTCTTCGACGGTTGGGGCACCTGCATTACCCAACTCGAAGAATTGGCGCAAAAGATGACTTAGGCACGCAGCGCGCATTTTCCCAGCTGATCCGCGGCACTCAACGCCCCGCCTTTACCTTTGACTCATTCGCCGCGTGGCCGAAGATGCCTTTGGCCATCAGCGAAGTTTCGCCGTCGCGCCGCTTCTGGAACACCTCGGCGCGGATGGCGTGAGCGTGCGCGTTGTCCGTCTCGGCCAGCACAGCGAGTTCCGCCAGGTGACAGGCAACGCGCACATCCTGTGCCACCAAGCTCAATGCCCGTTCCGCCAGCTTGTTGACGCCGCCAGCCAGTGCCGCAATCTCTTTCGCCAACGCTGTCTCGCGCGCCGGTTTCAGATTGGCGGGGTTACCGTCGTACCAGCCGCCATAGAGCCGCCAGATGTTGCGCACCACGAACTCCGGCTCGTCGTAAGTGGGCTTCAAATAGGGTTTGTCGAGAACCGCCTGTGCAATCGACACCGAATGAATAATATCGTTGAGCCTCGCGCCCTGGTTCATCATGGCAAGCGTCTCGCGCACCAACTGCTCCAGCGCCTCGGCGACATCGCTCAGCACGCGCCGGATACGCGCCGCACCATCAATGGGCAGCCCATGCGCGGGCAGGAATAACTCGGCACCCCGGTCCGCCATCGCGCGCATTGCCTGCGCCCATTCCAGCGGATAGCGCTGCACCTTTTGCGGATTGCCGGCGTTGGGAAAATTCCAGATGAAGAAATCGCCGGCGCAAATGGCCTTGTGCTTGGGCACCCACGCCCAGGTGTGATCATCGGTCTCGCCCAAGGCGTGGTTGAGCTCGATCTTTAACCCGCCGACATCGAGGTTCATATGATCGCGATAGACCGTGTCGGGTTTCGGCGAACTTTCGGGCAGAAAGCGCGAAGAATCCGAAATGTTGTAACCGCTGCGCCGGAACTGGCCGAACTGGCGTTCATTGACGATCTGGTTATAGCTATTGGTCATGTTGTAACGGTCGAAGCGCTTGGGCACGTTCTCGTGGCCGCAGACGCGCAACCGTTGATGCCCATGCGCGTCCGCATCGGCAACAAAGGCCCCACAGCCGCCGACGTGATCGACGTGCCCATGCGTGTAGACAACAGTGTTGAACCGGTCCTTCCGCCACCGCCGCACTTCATCGACCACCTTGCTGCCGCCGCTGGGGTTGGACGTATCAAAAGCCACCAGCCCGTCATCGGTC
>JANOFD010000709.1:0-2409 GCA_031413455.1 Rhodobiaceae bacterium | reverse complement strand
CGATGCGTTGGGTGCGGCGGGTCCGCGTTCGGAAGTGCGGGCATTCACCAGATCGCCCCCGGCATTCACGGTCGGAAAGAACTGTGAGCGGGTGACGCGCGCGGAGGCTTCCGCCTGCATCACCCGGGCGACGGCAATCTTGATATCCCAACTGTTCGTGAGCGCCTCGGCGATGTAAGCCTTGAGTTGGGGATCGTCATAAACGCTCCACCAGCCCAGTTCGGCGAACGAGTTGGTGCCTGACGGCGCGTTGGTGTCCGATGCGGCGGTGCGGTAGGCGGTCGGCGTATCCATGGCCGGACGTTTGTAATTCGGACCCACGGCGCAACTGGACAGGACAAGCAGCGCGGCTCCGGAGATTCCCGCGCTGGCGATGAATGATTTGAAAATAATTTTCATCAGTGCGTTCCTCCTTTCTCCGCCGCCGGAGCGGTGGCCGACACCGGTTTTTTCTTTCCGCCGCGCTCGATGATCTTTTGCACAAAGACGTAACACACCGGAATGATGAACAAGCCCAGCGCCGTGGCGATGGTCATGCCGTAAACAACCCCCGTGCCCATCGTGCTGCGCGCGGCGGCACAAACCACTGGAAAGTCTTTGGCTGCAATAGGCGTCGTCATGAAGGGTCACTCCCATGCAGGCATGCACCCGCCGTTATATAACGCGCGAGACGCGCAGCGGTTGCCAGCAAGGCTGACGTACTGGCCAGAACGCCCGGGTAAGCCTAAGAAAGCGCGTCACAGTCAAACACAAGGAAACAATATGGCCATCGATTTCGAAATTCCCGCCGAAGCCAAAGCGATCCGCGAGAAGGTGCGGGCTTGGGTGCATGACGAGTGCGTACCGGCCGAAAAGGCTTTGATGGAAGGCGCAGACTACAAAACCACGCTGGCGGCTTTGCGCAAAAAGGCGCGGGCGCAAGGGCTGTGGTGCCCGTTCATTCCAAAGGCGCATGGCGGCATGGGATTGGGGCCGCTCGCCAATGCGCTGGTGCAGATGGAACTGGGTGAGAGTTACGTCGGCGCCTTGTCGATGAATACGCAAGGGCCCGACGATGCAACGATGCTGACTTTGCTTGAGCATGGCACCGACTTCCAGAAAGAGAAATTCCTGAAGCCCCTGCTCAACGGCGAGAAGCGCATCTGCTATTCGATGACCGAGAAGGTCTCCGGTGCTGACGCCACCGGCATGCAGACGCGCGCCGACAAGGTTGGCAACGACAAATATGTGTTGAACGGCGAGAAATGGTTTTCGTCAGCCGCCAGCGTCGCCGACATCGCGCTCGTCATGGCCAAAACCAATCCCGATGCCCCGCGCCATCAGCAGTTCTCAACGTTCCTCGTCGAACTCCCCAATCCCGGCTATCGCATCGTGCGCAATATTCCGACCATGGCAGCCGAAGGCCCGCTGTCGCACATCTTGGGCGGCGGGCACGCCGAGATCGACATCAAAAACCTCGAAGTCCCGGCAGAGAACCTGCTCGGCGGCGAGGGCAAGGGTTTCAGCATGGGTCAGCACCGGCTCGCCTACGGCCGCTTGCGTCACGGCATGCACAATGTGGCAATGGCACAGCGGGCACTCGATATGGCAGTGGCGCACGTCACCACGCGCACGACGTTCGGCAAAAAACTCGACGAGCGCCAGGCGGTGCAATTCATGCTGGCCGATTGCGCCAGCGAACTTTACATAGCGCGCCTGATGTTGCTGCACATCGCTTATAAAGCCGAGAAGGGCATGGATTTTCGCCAGGAAAACGGCATCGCGAAAGTGTTCCTCGCCCACATGGTGCACAAGGTCGTCGACACCGCCATCCAGCTGCACGGCGCCTTGGGCTACAGCCGCGACACGCCCCTGGCCGCTTGGTACACCCACATCCGCTCGCAACGCCTCGTCGACGGCCCCGACGAAGTCCACCGCTGGACCACCGGCCGCAACGTCATCAAAGCCTACAAAGCCCACGGCACAACGGCGAGTGCTGCGGGTGGGGATTTGATTTAAATCATCCTTGCCGCCGAGCTTCGTTCAAACTACCGCGTCAGAAACGGAAGTTGCACGACGCCGGCGTTTAGCAACAGATACGAGACGTAAGCCGCATAACCCAGCAGCAATAGCAGGCCGTAAAAGCGGCCCATGCGGCTTCCGGTCATCATCGGTAGAAACAGCGCGATCGTGGCCGCAAGCATGACCCACATGTCGAACCTGATGATTTCCTTATCGATCGGCACCGGCCCAATCAAAGACGCAACACCCAGGATCGCCAGAATGTTATAGATGTTCGAGCCAACGATGTTGCCAAGCGCGATATCGGGATTTCGTCTGAGTGCAGCGACAACCGATGTCATCAGTTCCGGCAGCGATGTCCCCGCAGCGACCAACGTCAGCCCGATCACAGTCTCAGACACGTTGAAT
>JANOFD010000708.1:0-9378 GCA_031413455.1 Rhodobiaceae bacterium | reverse complement strand
GGCAGAGGCAGTCCGCGACCCGTTGGCAATGATACCAGTTGGACGACTATTTTGCTCACGCGGCCGTTCCCTTGAAATGTCCGCCTATCTTTTGCGCCAGGCGGGATGAAACTTCGGTTTTCGAGAGTTTGGGCCAGGTTTCAGTGCCCGCCATTGAAATCACGTGAACCGTGTTTTCATCACCGCCCATAACGCCGGTCGAAGGGGAAACGTCGTTGGCAATGATCCAATCGCAGTGTTTTTTCCGAAGCTTTGCCTGTGCGTAGGCCACGACATTCTCGGTTTCGGCAGCAAAGCCAATGACCAAGGCGGGGCGATGGGTTTGGTGCGTGGCGATGGCGCGCAGGATGTCAGGATTTTCGATTAGCTTCAGGTTTGGCAACCCGCCGTCGCCCTTTTTGATTTTTTGATTTGCCGCATGGTCAATTCGCCAATCGGCGACAGCGGCTGTGCACACTGTGATATCTACGGGCAAGGCATGCTCACAGGCCGCCAGCATCTGTTGTGCGGATTCAATGTTGATGAGCTTGACACCGGCCGGCGGGCGCAGATTTGTAGGGCCTGAGACAAGAGTTGTCTCAGCGCCAAGGGCTGCGAGTGCACTGGCTATCGCGTAGCCTTGCTTGCCCGAGGAGCGATTGGAAATGAAGCGAACTGGATCGATCGGTTCGAGTGTGGGTCCTGCTGTCACCAGCGCGCGCCTGCCTTTAAGCAGCACCGAGCGGCCAAGCACATTTTCAATGGCGGCTATGATTTCAAGTGGTTCGGCCATGCGTCCAGGTCCGAATTCTCCGCACGCCATATCGCCATCGTTTGGGCCAACTGTGCTGATGCCATCTGCATTGAGCAGTGCCAAATTTCGTTGTGTTGACGGATGGAGCCACATGCGAAGGTTCATCGCAGGCGCGATCAAAACGGGCTTGTCGGTTGCCAGGAGTGCAGTCGATGCAAGATCGTCAGCGCGGCCTTGCGCCATCTTGGCCATGAGATCCGCCGTCGCGGGGGCCACAACCAGCACGTCGGCGTCGCGCGACAATTGAATGTGACCCATCTCGGCTTCGTCAGTGAGACTGAATAAGTCCTGGTAAACTTTTTCGCCTGTCAGGCTTGAAACCGAAAGTGGCGTTACAAAATGGGAGCCTGCGGACGTTAATATTGCGCGGACGTTTGCACCGCGTTCGCGCAGGCGACGAATGAGTTCCAAACTTTTATAAGCCGCGATGCCGCCGGCTATTATGAGAAGAATTCGTTTGCCGTTTAGCATGGGTCACCTTATTTCACGGCGAGATTTGTAACATCATACTCTACCACGTGAAGTGGCGTGGAAAATTATTGTTGACAAAATTAATCCACCTAACTCTTTGTTTTTATTTACTAAAGTTGCGCAATCGCGAGTGCTGCCAAGGCCAAAGCGCCGATCCACATCGCAGCCCTGACATGTGATGATTGTGCGGACTGAGCCTGGGCGATGGCTTTTGCCGAGTCGGGATGCAATTTTATTCCATTGGCCGACAGCGTGGCGGCGATCTGTTCGGCATTGCGCAGAACTTCCGGGAGGGCCGCGAGGGCGCGTCCCAGCACCGTCATGCCTTCTGCGGCCTCTTTCAGGCGGGCCTGGGGTCCGACGGAGTCGATCATCCATTGCTCGACAATGGGGCGCGACGATTCCCAGATCGAGTGTGTTGGGTCGAGTTGGCGCGCAACACCCTCGACAACGACCATCGTCTTCTGCAGTAACACGAGCTGAGGTTGAAGTTCCATCTCGAAGAGGCGCGTCACTTCGAAGAGTTGTGACAGCAATTTTGCCATCGACATGTTGCTGGCCGGTCTGCCGAAGATGGGCTCACCGATGGCGCGCAAGGCTTGAGCGAAATCATCGACCGAATGCCTGGGAGGGACGAATCCGATTTGCAGGTGTATTTCTGCGACCCTTCGATAGTCGCGCGCCAGAAACCCTGCAAGAGTTTCGGCCATGAAGCGGCGCGATATTGGGTCAAGTCTGCCCATGATGCCAAAGTCGACGGCGACGAGTTTGCCACCCGGTTCGACGAAAAGATTTCCCGGGTGCATGTCGGCGTGAAAGAAGCCGTCACGCAATGCGTGGCGCAGAAATGTCTGAATGATGTTAGTCGCAAGGCGTTTGAGATCGTGGCCGTGCGCGATGAGTGCGTCACGGTCTTTGAGAGATGTTGCCGATATCCATTCGGTCGCCAGGATGCGACGTGTGGTGAAATCCCACTCGACAGCGGGCACCCGAAAGTCATTGTCTTTCGCCGTGTTTGCGCTGATTTCCGCTGCCGCAGCGCCTTCGAGGCGCAAATCCATTTCGAGCGCGACCGAGCGGGCCAGTGTGTCAACCAACGCGGTTGGCTTCATGCGGCGCATTTCTGCGCCCAACCGTTCAACCTGGCGTGCCGCCCAGGCAAATGTTTGGAGTTCGGCCGCGAATTCCCGCTCGACATTGGGGCGGAGGATTTTCAATGCCAAGGTTCGCAAGGGCTCGCCGGTTTTGGAAGGGGGCAATGTCACTTTGTGGACTTGAGCGATTGATGCGGCGGCAACCGGCGCACTGAGTTCGCCGAGTTGGGCTGCGACTTCGGCTCCAAGGTCCTCGATCAGTATTCGCCGGGCGTCTTCGATTGCAAACGGCGGAAGCTGGTCTTGCAACTGGGCAAGATCGCGCGCGATTTCCGTGCCGACAACATCCGGGCGGGTCGCTAGAAACTGTCCGGCCTTGATGTAGGATGGCCCAAGGCTTGTGAGGGCGCGCGCCAAACGCTCACCTGACCGTCCGTGGCGTGATGCTTTCGAGCGCGGGAAGATAAACCCAAGAAAGCGCAATTGCGGCGGTGCCAATTCTTTCCATTCCGGCGGCGGCAGGACACCATACGATCCGAGAACGCGTCCTGCCCTCATCAACCTTGCCAGCATGGAGAAGGCCGTGAACATCTCAGAATTTCCAACCGGAATGCATGGCGACGATCCCGGAGGTGAGATCGCGCCATTTCACCTGACTAAATCCAGCGGCGGTGATCATATCGGCAAATGGCTTTTGCGGTGGAAAGCGGCGAATGCTTTCGACCAGGTATTCATAGGCGTTGCGATCATTTGTGATGGCGTGCCCAATCATCGGGATTACGTTGAACGACCACATGTCGTACAAGCGCTCGAGTATGGGGTTGTCGACCTTAGAGAATTCCAAACACAAGAACCGTCCGCCTGGTTTAAGGACCCTGAAGGCTTCGCTCAAGGCCTGATCGATATTGGTGACGTTGCGAATGCCGAAAGCGATTGTGTAGGTGTCAAAGCTCTCGCCGGGAAAGGGCAGGAGTTGTGCATCACCGCAGGTGAAGGCGATGCGGTTTGACAATCCGCGCTGGCGTGCACGTTCAACGCCTATCGACACCATGTCAGGGTTGATGTCGCAGATGGTTGCGCGCGAGGCTGAGGCCTTGGGTCCCAATTTCTCCAAAAACCGGAAGGCAATGTCGCCTGTGCCGCCTGCAACGTCGAGCAATTGGGCGCCGGGGGACGGCGACAACCAGTCGATCAGCGCGTCTTTCCAGAGGCGATGGACTCCGAACGACATCAGGTCGTTCATGACATCGTAGCGCTGTGCGACATTTGAGAACACGCGGCCGACAAGTCGCGATTTCTCGTTTTCCGGGACTTCGCGAAAGCCGAAACTGACTTTGTGGTCGTTGCCGCTCATGGGTTTTTACTCGAAGGTGTTCAGACTAAATAGTATTAGCGAAGTCTTTGAACCACGTTACACAGCGTCCCATGCCTGAGCTTCCTGAAGTTGAAACTGTGCGTTTGGGACTTGTTCGTGTGCTTGAGGGCCATACGTTAACGCGTGTGAGCCAAAGGCGCGCGGATTTGCGCATCCCCTTCCCCAAAGGGTTCGTTTCCCGGTTAACGGGCCGCACGGTCGTCCGGCTGGCTCGTCGCGCGAAATATCTGCTGGCGCATCTTGATAGTGGCGAAGTGTTGTTGATGCACTTGGGCATGTCTGGCCGGTTTACGATCCACGATTCTGCAAGTGCCATGGGGTCTCCCGAGCCGCACGATCACGTCATCTTTGAGACTGAGGCGGGCACGCACATTGTTTATGCCGATCACCGGCGCTTTGGCTTGATGACGCTCATCAAAGAAGGCGAGCTTGGGTTGCACAAATTATTGGCGGCACTCGGCCCGGAGCCGCTGACACAAGCATTTTCTGCGGCAATACTTAGGGCGGCGCTCACAGACAAGCGTTCTCCAATCAAGATTGCGTTGCTGGATCAGCGGGTGGTCGCAGGGTTGGGGAACATCTACGTGTGTGAAGTGCTGTTTCGGGCTGGGGTCTCGCCGCTACGGCTTTCAAATTTGATCAAAAGTCACGAGGCGGAGAAAATCGTCAAGGAGGTGAAGCTTGTGTTGCGATCGGCCATCAAGTCTGGCGGTTCGACGTTGCGCGACTACAAAACAACCAGCGGAGGGCTTGGCTATTTCCAGCACAGATTTCGTGTGTATGACCGCGCAGATGAGAATTGCGTTAATCCTGGATGCGACGGTGTCGTGCTACGTATCACACAGTCCGGACGATCAACTTTTTATTGTGCGCAGTGTCAGCGCTAGCGGCGGCATCGGGGTTGGGCTAAACCTCGGCGCAAGATTTGACTAGGAAAGCGAGCGACATGTCATTTGAAACAATCAAAACGGAAACGCGTGGCGCTGTGTGTTTGATCACACTTAACCGGCCGCAGGCTCTGAATGCGCTCAATAATCAACTGATGAGCGAATTGAGCCAGGCGCTTGATGTGGCAGAAGGCGACCGGGCCATCCGATGCATCGTCATTACAGGCTCGGACAAAGCTTTTGCGGCCGGTGCTGACATCAAGGAGATGCAGCCGAAATCTTTTATGGACGCTTTTGGTGAGGATTTCATCACAACCCATCACGAGCGCGTGGCGCGTTGCCGCAAGCCTGTGATTGCGGCGGTTGCTGGTTTTGCGCTGGGCGGCGGGTGCGAATTGGCGATGATGTGTGACTTCATCATAGCGGGCGACAATGCCAAGTTTGGACAGCCTGAGATCAAACTTGGCGTAATGCCAGGGATTGGTGGAACCCAGCGTTTAACGCGGTTTATCGGCAAGTCAAAAGCGATGGAGATGTGCCTCACTGGGCGGATGATGGATGCGGCCGAAGCTGAGCGTTCCGGCCTTGTCAGCCGCATTGTTCCTGTGGCGGAGCTCGTGGGCGAAGCGCTGAAAGCTGCCGATACAATCGCGGAAATGTCGTTGCCGATTTCCATGATGGCAAAAGAGTCCATTAACCGTGCCTATGAAACGACCCTGGCTGAAGGTGTCAGATTTGAAAGGCGGCTTTTCCACTCCATGTTTGCAACGGCGGATCAGAAGGAAGGAATGGCTGCTTTCGTTGAAAAACGAAAGGCGAAGTTTGAGCACCGATGAGGGTTGCGTCAACAATTCACGGTTGACGCGTTTGACCTGCGCTGCGTATAACCCGCGGCCTCTGGGCAACAGGGCAAGACTTTCCAAGGAACAATCCACATGGCGAATATTCGATCAGCAGCAAAAGCAGCGCGCAAAGGTAAAAGGCGCGAAGCCGTCAATGTTGCGCGGAAAAGCCGGGTTCGAACCTTTGTCCGGAGCGTCGAAGAGGCAATTGCCAGTGGAGACAGCAAGGCCGCGGTTGAGGCTTTGCGTGCTGCGCAGCCTGAAATCATTCGTGGCGCCAACAAGCGTATTCTGCACAAGCGCGCGGCGGCCCGCAAAGTGTCGCGATTGACGCGGCGCGTTAAGGCGTTGTCGAAGTAGTTTTTCGACAACTGCTGTCCGAGAGTTTAAAACTCTCTTCACGAAATCCAAGCACTGCACACCGTTTGACGCATACGTCGAATTGCACAGGATTTGCCTATTTTTAATTTGGCAGAAAATAGTGTGCGCGGCCCGAAAATCCAATGAAAAAGTAGTCTATTTTTGTCCGTGTACGGACTAATGATGTAACTGCCACATTGACGAGCGATGATTGCAAAAGTATTTTTCTCCTAGCGGTAGAAAAGCCTTGTGTTTCCTTGTTTTGGTGTGCGCGGTGATCGGACTCTCTTTTCTACTTCGCAGTATTTAGTGACGCGACTTTAATGCGCACGACGTGCATTTTCTTTAGTGTTCTCACTAAGTTGCTCTTGAAAAAAAACAGTTGTTGGCTATAGTTAACCCCACGCTGAGCCATGGGAAATGGAAATGAAAAAAAGAACAAGTCCATCTCATTTTGTTGCAGTTCAAGGGGTTCAAGTTTCGGCTGCCAGGGTTTCGTAAATCGCCTGGCAGTTTCCCAGGCAAATCAATTTTAGTAACGAGTTGAGCGAGTGATGCGCGGCGATTTCCCGCGAGCGGCGAAGCTTTGCCTGTCATTGGAGTTGTGGGTCGTTTGGGGTTTGTTTTTGAAGGCGCCAGGGAGTGGCGCGGTTGATCGGATGGCTATCCGCGGATGCATTGGCTTTGACTTCTGAGGGGGCGTCGAAGGTGGTGAAGGTAAGTACGTGGTATTGGGGCGTTGGTGTTGATGTGCCAGGTGGGCGCTGTCAGCATTTTCCCAGAAATCGAAATGGTCGAGTTGAGATTCGGGCGCAGTGCACTCCGTTGGTGAGCGAGCTTTGCCTAATTCCCAATTGACGACGACTAAGAGTTGGGCCGCTTCCCAGGGGTCGCGATGAAAATCGCAGATTTTGGGCCGGTTCACTGGGCAAGTTAATAGCAAGGGAAACAGAACGTGGCCTCTCCAGAATCCAAGAATACGAGCAATGATAAATTTGATCCTATTTGGCAGCGCGTGCGTGAGCGCTTAAAGATCGAGCTGGGCGCGCAAAGATTTCAATATTGGATAGATCCGTTGCGGCCGGCATCGGCGGAAAACGGACGTGTCGTCATTGCCTGCACGAGCCGGTTTGAGCGTGACAAGGTGGTTGAAAGCCATGGTGAGCGTATAGCCAACATGATTGCAGAGATCGCACCGGAATTTGGCGTGGTCGATTTTGTTGTTGACTTGAAACCGCGCTCGGTGCCGGCCGCTGTCAGTTCGCGTGCGATGATCATGGAGAGCCTTGGCGCGCCGGCGGTGGAGCCCGTGCTGGTGCAAGGATCGACGCCGCTTAATCCAGCCTATACTTTTGAGAACTTCGTCACTGGCCGCTCGAACCAAATCGCCTATCAAGAAGCAAAACGCGTGGCCGAAAGCGATCTGCCGGTGGCCAACCCGGTGTTTTTCTTTGGGCCCACCGGATTGGGCAAGAGCCATCTGATGCACGCCATTGCGCGGCAGAAGCTGCAGCGCAATCCAAACCTGCGGGTGTTGTTGATTCCTGCGGAAACTTTCATGCGCCAGTTCCTTACGGCGCTGCGGGCCAATGACATGTTGGCGTTCAAGAATCAGGTGCGCAACGTTGATGTTTTGATTGTCGATGATTTGCATTTCATCCTTGGCAAGGAAGGAAGCAACGCAGGAAGAGCTGTTCGCGGCGTTGGACTGGTTGAACGACAATCAAAAGCAGATTATTATTTCCGCTGACCGGTCACCTTCACTGTTTGAAAGCGTATCGGATCGAGCGCGCTCGCGCCTGATGAAGGGTGCTTCGATCGAGATTTTGCCAACCGATTTTGAGCTGCGGCTTGCGATTCTGGAGGCGAAAGCCCGCGTGGTGTCGCGTGAGCGGCCCGGGTTCTTGCTGAATACAGAAGCGGCGCATTTCATGGCGCAACGGATCAACACCAATACAAGGGAACTCGAAGGGGCGCTCACGCGCGTGGTCACGCAAAGCGGCGATGGTGTCAGGCCGATTACCATTGAGAACTTAAACGTGTGGCTGGCAGATTTCTTGCGCGCCTATGACCGGCGCGTGACGATCGAGGAGATCAAAAAGAAGGTCTCGGAGCACTACACTGTGAAGGTGGCGGATCTGGAGTCCCCCAATCGCACTCGCTCGATTGTACGGCCTCGCCAAATTGCAATGTACCTGGCGCGGCTTCTGACGCCTCGTTCGTACCCAGAAATCGGCCGACGCTTTGGCAATAGAGACCACACGACTGTGATGCATGCTGTGGAGACCATTCAGCGGCTGACGGGCTTGGATCCGGCGTTTCGCGAAGACGTCGAGCAGTTGAGGCTTTCTATCCGGAATTGGCCGATAGAAGGGCTTTCGGCGGGCTTGCGGCCGATGCCTGCGGCAGTGTCTAATCCGCCTGCATCCTAGACTAGCTTTCTCTTTTAGAATCAAGATATTATAGAGTGAATTCAGGCGGTGCCCCGTGAGGATTTTTGTTCCTTGGGGCGCCGCTTGGCGCTATATTAGGTCTTCGCTTTGCCGCGCGCTGCGGCGCCCACGCCTTGATGCGATGGGGCGCCTGCATGTTTTGCGGCATTTTTGTCTCCATTTCACGCACTTCCGGACCACGTAATGCGGATCACAATCGAACGAGCGAGCTTTCTCAAATCGTTGAATCATGTGCAGAGCGTGGTTGAACGGCGGAACACAATTCCGATTTTGTCGAACGTGCTGCTCAAGGCGGACAAAGGAACACTTTCGCTGACCGCAACCGATCTCGACATTGAAGTTGTTGAAACGGTGGTTGCGGATGTGGTTCGGGCGGGCGCTACAACGGCATCGGCGCATACGCTTTATGATATTGTTCGAAAGCTACCGGATGGGTCTCAGGTACAACTTGAGTTCGGCGAGGCTGACGGGCGACTGACGTTGTCCGCCGGCCGGTCAAAATTTCAGCTGCAAGCCCTGCCGCGGGAAGATTTCCCAGCGATGGCTGCGGGCGAGTTGCCGCACAAGTTTTCACTGACAACGCCCGAGCTTATTGCCCTCATCGACAAGACGCGCTTTGCGGTTTCAACCGAGGAGACGCGCTATTATCTCAATGGTATTTATCTGCACGTTCAGTCCGAAAAAGGAAAAGCCGTGCTGAAGGCGGTCGCGACCGACGGGCATCGCTTGGCCCGGTATGAGCTTCCCGCGCCAAAAGGGGCTTCGGAAATTCCAGGAATTATCGTGCCGCGCAAGACGGTCAATGAACTACGCAAATTGCTCGACGATTCCGAGGGGGATGTTTCCGTTTCGGTGTCAGATACAAAAATCAAGTTCGGGATCGGGTCGCTGACGCTGACGTCGAAATTGATCGACGGGACATTTCCCGAGTACCAGCGCGTCATTCCAACCGGAAACGACAAAGCCCTGGAAGTTGTGCGTGACGAGTTGAAAGACGCAGTAGATCGGGTCTCGACGGTGTCGAGTGAAAAATCCCGGGCGGTGCGGCTCAATCTGGAGAGGGGCCGCTTGACGTTGAGCGTTGTCAGCCCAGAAGCAGGAAC
>JANOFD010000707.1:0-8445 GCA_031413455.1 Rhodobiaceae bacterium | reverse complement strand
CCTCCCATGCCGAATGGATTGAAACGCGGTCTGCCAAAGTAAATCGCCCTCTCGCTCTCAAGCCAAACGGGCCCCATGACTTTTTGGCCATCGACATCGCCATAAGCTGTCTTCCAACCCCTGGATGTTTCGTCCCAGAATTGAAGCCTGCCTTGCCGCGTAGTTAACATGACTGTGTCGTTGATCGCGTAGATTCGTTGCGTTTGCGGTTGGACGTGAAGGAAGAAATCGAAATAGAAATGGATCAGTCCAACAATCGCATGGTCGATGGCCTGCTTGTGCGTGTGGCCCAAATGCAATCGCGTGACCTCGGTAAGCTGCTCCTCGACGGTCAGGAACGGGTTCAAGGCCGTCATGGGGTCTTGAAAGATCATGGCGATTTGCTTGCCCCGAATGCGCGACATCTCGCGGGCATTCTTGGTGAGCAAATCCTCGCCGCGAAACAGAGCCCGCCCCCCGACAATCGTACCCGGCGGTTGAGACCCTCAGCTTCTGCCATAAAACAACAATATCACAGTGTGTAGTCATTGTGTAGTGTGTGTTTTTGAGGTAATATGTAGCAATATCAATGACTTAGTGCGGTTCAGAAGCAGCTTTTGAGTCCAGCGCGTCTACCAGTTCCACCACCAGGGCACAGTTTGCGGGCGTCAGTGGGCTGGACTTGGTGGAGGCCAACCCTCGGCTTAGCGCAAGGGGGCGCATATTAGGGACGTGGGGGCGTTCGTCAACTGAGGTTTGAGCGCGCAATGCCGCATTCATGGGAGCGTGCGGCGGGGCGCGGCGCGGGCTAGTATGGCTGCATGTCAAATCAAGCACTCCTGGCGCGGATGCGCGCCATTGGCGGGCACCCGCAATTTCCAGCTACCGGCATTGCGCTGGTCAGCGTTTTGATCATTGCTGGCGCTTGGGCATTTCAGGTGTTCGGCGGGTTGGCGCCCTGCCCCTTGTGCCTTGAGCAACGGGTGCCGTGGTACCTGCTGATTGCGGTTGGCTGCGGGTTGATTGGGGCGCAGAGGCTGAGCGCACCGCGTGCTGTTGTGACGGGGTTGTTTGCACTGGCGGCGTTGCTGGCGCTGTGGAGTGCCTATCAGGGGCTCTATCATGCAGGCATCGAGTACACGTGGTGGAAAGGGCCGCCGACTTGCACGGCAGGGGGGGGTGGTGTCGATCTGAACGGCGGGCTCGACAGCATTTCCTCGGCTGAGATTGTCATGTGCGATGTGGCGGCGTGGACATTGTTTGGTGTTTCGTTGGCCGGGTTCAATGTTTTGTTTTCGCTGGTGGTGCTGGCTTTGGCCGGACTGGGAGTGAGGGGGCAGCGCTGATGGTGAAGGCAACACCTCGATTGCCAGGGCATGGTGCGTCCGGCGGGAATCTTGCACGGATGATCCGGGTTGATCATGCGGGCGAGTATGGTGCGGTGCAGATTTATCGCGGGCAGCTGGCGGTGCTGGGGCACACAGCTTGCGGTGACACAATAAAACACATGGAAGCCCAGGAGCAGGCGCACCTGCAGACGTTCGATGCGTTGGTGGCCGAGCATGGTGTGCGGCCGACAGTTCTGTCGCCGGTGTGGAGCGTTGCAGGTTATGCGCTGGGGGCCGTCACGGCACTGCTGGGGGAAAAGGTTGCGATGGCGTGCACGGCGGCGGTTGAAGAGGTGATCGACGAGCACTATGCCTCTCAGGTGGCGGCGCTGGCGCAGGACGGCGCGGAGCACGCTGAGTTCAAGTCAACGATCGAAGCGTTTCGGGAAGATGAAATTGCGCATCGCGAGACTGCGATCGAGCACGGCGCGGAGGATGCGCCGGGGTATCAGGTGCTTTCGGAGGCGATCAAAACCGGCTGCAGGCTTGCCATTCGTCTGTCAGAGCGGTTCTAGCGATGGCGCCGGAGCCGCTTCGGGCAAGTGCTGCCAATTGTTCGCGCGTGGGCGACACCCTGGCCGCAGCGTTTGCGGATGATCCGGTGACATGCTGGATGGGGCGGCACGATGACAAACGCGATGCCGGGCGGCGTCGGATGTTCGGCTTTCTGGTGGCCAATCTGGGGTTGCCTGGAAACGAGCTTTGGACGACGCCGGACTTTAGCGCTGCGGCGTTGTGGGTACCGCCGGAGCGCGCCGATCTGAAGCAGAGTTTGTGGCAGGAACTGAAAATGATCCCGCCGATGATTGAGTTTGCAGGATTTGGCGGGCTGTCCCGGCTGAATGATTTTCGTAAAGCGACCGAGCGGCATCATCCCAAGACGCCGCCGCACTACTATCTGATGACCATCGGCGTTGATCCGCAGTTTCAGGGACAAGGGCTGGGCTCGGCCCTGCTTGAGGCGAACCTGCGCCACATCGATACCAAGGGGCTGCCCGCCTATCTGGAATCGTCGAGCCCGAAAAATGTGCCGCTGTACCGGCGGCACGGGTTTGAAGTGGTGTCGGAGTTCCGCCCGCGCGAGGACGCGCCGCCATTGTGGGGCATGTGGCGCGAGGCGCGAAATTAATTGCAAATCTAGAACTTGAGCCTTGGTAGGTCTCTTGCGCCGTGGACGATCCGCATAATGCGAATCCGGTCTTCCTCGGTTCGGTAGAAAATCACATATTTCCGATAAACACGAGAGCGGAGTCCAAATTCAATTTCGTCGCGTGGACGACCCGCCATCGGATTTGAAGCGATTGCTTGGCACTTGGCTATGAGTTCGCTTACAAAAGTTATTGCTCGCGCAGGGTTGTTTTGGGAAATGAACTGACCGATTTCGGTGAGATCAGTCGCGACTGCAGGTCTAAATGAGACCTTCATGCAGGCTGCTTTATCTTCCGGCGCGCCTTGGACGTCACTGCCAGGGCTTTTGAGACGCTTCGAACAACCTGTTCTGCCGACATATCCGGACGCGGATCGCGATCTGCTTCTTCAATCAACGTGCGCATTTGGGCGATTTTTGAACGACGACGCTGTTCGTCGTCTTCCAGCAGACGCAAGCCTGCTCGAACGACTTCGCTGGCATTGTTGAAGCGGCCGCCCTTCACCTGTTTGACGATGAAGCGTTCAAAGCGATCTCCCAATGCGAAGCTCTTGGCCATGTTCCCGGTCCGATAACAGTTATGATTAGATCATACATTAGCACACTCGCGGCGCCAGGCAAACATCAAAACCGCAGTCGGGCCTACGGCTCCAGCTCTGTGTCCCAATAGAGATAGTCGGCCCAGGACTGGTGCAGATAGTTGGGCGGGAAGAGGCGGCCGTTGGTGTGGAGCAAGGTCACTGTTGGACGATGCGGGCGCTGCTGGGGGAACATGCCGGCCTGGTGGGGCAGCTTGCCGCCTTTGAACAGATTGCAGGGCGCGCACGCGGTGACAACGTTTTCCCAGGTCGTGCGGCCGCCACGCGAACGGGGGACGACGTGATCAAAGGTGAGGTCATTGGCGGTGCGCGTGCCGTGGCAGTACTGGCACTGAAAGCGATCACGCAGGAAAACGTTGAAGCGCGTGAAGGCCGGGTGGCGCGAGGGCTTGACGTAGGCCTTCAGCGAAACGACGGACGGCAACCGCATTGCCAGGGAGGGCGAGTGCACGATGCGGTCATATTGCTCGACGATGTTGACGCGGTCCATGAACACGGCTTTGATCGTGTCCTGCCATGACCACAGCGACAGCGGAAAATAGGACAGCGGCCTGAAATCCGCGTTCAACACCAACGCGGGGTAAGCCTGCGGTGCGCGCTCAGAAGTGGCTAACACAACACTTGACCCTTTTGTGCGCGTTGCCTGAAAGCGCGCTCCTTTCATCGATTGGCGCCATGGAGTTGGCGCCCACTCCGCTTCAACCTATCTTATGGAGCCAACATCACGCAACCGAATGGGAATTTCGGCGGGAATACTAGCATTTATCGCATGACGCGGCTGTGACGGTAGAGTTACTCGCCTGTGACGGGCATGGGGGCGGCGTCAGCTTTTGCGGTGAGCTTTCCGGAAAAAGCATCGGCCAGGAAGCGGCCGGCGAGATCAAGCCCGTCAGGCCCGATGCCATGGCCGACGCCGCGCGAGATGTGCCAGCGTGTGGAAACGCCAGCCGCTCCCAGGCCGTTCACGGCGGCATGGATGGCCTGGACGGGGATCATTTGGTCGGCGTCGCCGTGAACGAGAAGTACGGGCGGACGCGAGATGATTTCAGCCGGGAGTTTTTCAGGTCCGGGAAGCACACCTGAGAAGCCAACGATGGCTGCGGGCGCGACCTGGCGGCGGAGGCCGACATGAAGGGACATCATGGTGCCCTGACTGAAACCCACCAGCGCCAGTCGCGAAGCGTCGAGGTTCAGGCGTTCAAGCTCTGAGTCGATGAAGGCGTTGAGGATGGGGCTGGCTCGTTCGACGCCGCGCAGCATCTCGTCGGGCTGCATCCGGGTAATGCCAAACCATTGATAGCCCGACGGCGAACCGGGGCAGCGCTCAGGCGCGTGGGGCGAGGCGAAGGCTGCCGTCGGCAAGAGCCGCTGCCATTGCTTGCCGAGACCGATCAGATCATTGCCGTCGGCGCCGTAGCCGTGGCAGAAAATGATGAGGCGATCGGCGTTTCCTGTGGCCGCGGGCAATCTGGGTCCGTTAAGTTGCAGCGTCATTTCAAGCTCCAAGGCGATGGCGTTCGCCCTCAGTCTATGTGGAGCAGGCCAAATGGGCTAGAGCGTTGACATGAGTGGCCATATCACGCGGTTCGCACCTTCCCCTACGGGGTATCTGCATTTGGGTCACGCCTATGCGGCGATTTATGCGGCGGCTGCGGCCCTGGACACGGGCGGCAAGTTTCTCGTTCGCATTGAAGACACCGATCAAGCGCGGTGCAGAGCCGAGTTTGAAGTCGCAATTGAAGAGGATCTGCAGTGGCTTGGCTTGGGGTGGGAGCGTCCGGTGCGGCGCCAGTCGGAGCATTTCAGTGACTACAACCGCGCGCTAGAAAAACTGAAGGCAATCGGGTGTGCCTATCCGTGTTTTTGCTCCCGCAAGGAAATCGAAGCGGAGTTCGCTGCCAGTGTTGGTGCACCGCAAGGACCGGAGGGACCTCTCTATCCGGGAACGTGCAGATCGTTGGGCGTTGGGTTTCGCCATGAGCGCATCGCGCGCGGTGACCGGCATGCCTGGCGGATGGATGTCGCGAAGGCGCGAGCGATTATTGGGCGGACACTTTCGTTCGAAGAGCGGGGACTGGGCCCCAATGGGGAGCGTGGCCGCATTGATGTTCGTCCAGAGACCTATGGCGATTTTGTCTTGGCGGGAAAAGACACGCCGGCGAGCTATCACTTGGCGGTAACCGTAGATGATGCCATTCAAGGCGTGACCATGGTTACAAGGGGCCACGATCTGTTTCCGTCGACGCATTTGCACCGGTTGTTGCAGGATTTACTGGGCTTGCCGCAACCGCTCTACAATCATCACCGTTTGGTGCGGGATGAGTTTGGCAAGCGGCTGGCAAAGCGTGATCAGTCCACGAGCCTGCGCCAATTGCGGGCGCAGGGCATGAGTGTTGTGCAGGTCTATGAGCTGCTTGGGCTTACCAGTCGTTCAGACCGATGAAGCCTTTGAAGCCTGCGGCTTGCGACCAATAATGCCACTCGCCACGCAAACGTTCGGTGTCTGATGGTGAATTCAGCCCGCGCCCGATCCCCAGGATCTGAAGATCTTCACAACCGGCAAATGGTGCGGATGGCGGCGAGGGTAGCGTAGCATTTCGACGGGCAAGATTTGCGACCTGCGAGTCTTCGACGCCGTCGCTGGCGAGAATGACGTGGGTAGGCATCGCGCGGCAGTCGACGATCTTGGCCATGTTCAAGAGGAACGGCACAATATTCGTCGCGTTCTGCGGCTGGAGGCGGCCTTGCTGGACCATGCGGGGGACACCGGCAATTACGCTGGAGACAAGATTTGCCATGTCTTCGGCGCGCGCTGTTTTCGGGGCGATGATGATGTCGATCGTCAACGGCGAATTGGCGCTGGAGTTGTAGGCACCGAACGAGCGAAAAATAATCCGCGAGTGCGGGGCTAGAGCGGAAATGAGCGGCTTGATGCGCTCAGCGACCCGGTGGGCAAACGCACTGTCGCGAATGAGCGGGTTTGAACTTGAGAGGTCAATGCCAATGACGAGGGTGCGAGGCGGGTTGGTGGATGGGGCGGGCGGCATGTTCGCGGTTGCGTTCGAGGCCAGGAACGCCAAGCCGCCGACAAAGACTGCCGCGGGTAGTAACAACAATGAGCGCATGAGTGACACGGGTCTATCCAATCGCAGTTAAGATCATGAAGCTTGTGCGGCTTTGCGGCGATAGTCTTCGAGGTTGTCGACGTTACCTGTCGAGGATGACGAGCTACCCAATTCCTGAGCGACTTCCTGGGCGGCGGCATTGGCTTTGGCGAGTAGGCGCGTTCTTCGGCCATTGCGATAGCCGCCGGTGACGACACCTTCGGTATAGACCGAAACAAATTCCGACAACTTGGCCCGTGCAAACGCACTCTCATCCCGTTGATAGAGCTTTAGATCGAGCTCGGCTTGTTTGAGATCGTCGCGGATGCGGTTGCCGTGGCGGGCCTCCTTATGGGTGTCGTAGAGCGCACCACCGGTCATGCCGGTGAAGCCACGCATCGCCGAATGAAGCGCCATGGCGCCGATGGAGGCCACAACAAGAAAGATCACGCCGAGAGAAAACAACCAGATGAGAAGTTCATACTTCTTGAGAGCCTTGATTTCAGCCGGCACAGAAGCGGCCCGTGGCGGTTTCACACCCAAGCCTTTCATGAACTCGTTGACCGATTGGGCCGATTGATTAACATCGAAGCCGAACACTTGCGACCCGGGCGGGAGGGAATTGTTGGCCCACAATAGCCCGATCCCCATGATCATGACCGCGGTTATCGCAAATATCAGAAGCGAATAGGCGATGCGCCCGCCGTGGCCGATATTTGTGATTAGGTAGTGAATTGCCAGGGTTCCGAACAGCACCTGCATGGATTTTGCTGCAACGGTGTTCGCCAATCCCGCAGGCACTTCACCGAACTCATTCGACAGAGCGCGGGTCCAAAATTCATGAATGATATTGTAGTCGACGAATAAGGCCGCGATGAAGACGAACAAGCCCAAGACTATGCCAGAACCGTGGTGGAAAAAAGCGCCGGAGCCATAGACGCGCCGCTTCAGGTTGTCGACGCGAAGTTGGAGGCTGTTTTCAGTGTGCCAGCCAAGCCAGTTTCGCAAAAGCGGCGGTTCGACCTCAACGCCCTTGCGGCCCCAAGCGTATGCACGGTTGGTGGGGTTGTCATTGGCATCGAATGACTTAGCGGAGCCCAAGCGAGCCATGACGTTCTGTCCCCTGTTGGCATGCGTTCTGCGTGCTGTGCCCAATTTGCTAAGGCAAAATGCGTCACACTAGAGTTACATCGCAGGATTGTGCCCGAATGAGTGCCGAATTGTGGCAAATGTTTGGCGACACTCAATTGCTTGCTCTAACGATGCTTTTCAGCCGCTTTTTTGTATTGAATCGAGAACTCATGCTGTGGAGAAAGCCGAGAAGACATTCGTCTGCGTATTTTTTTCTTTGCTTGGTCATCAGCATCGACCCCAGTAAGCGCCCACCGAACCTTCGATAGCGGACTTCCATGGCTGATCGAAGGCTTCCATCACGTAGTAGACATAGTTTCCTTTGGCCTTGGCGACGAAGCGGCGCAGAAACAATGCTTCGTTCGCCGGGGAAGCAACAGCGTTCTCGCGGGTGCGGCCGTCTGACGGCCAGCCGACTTCGCCCATGATGATCTTTTTCTCTGGAAACGCCGTTTTGAGGCGCTGGACCTTGTCGTCGATGTAGTCAATAGCATCCTCCACTGCTACGCCTTCCCAGTAAGGCAGCATGTGCACGCCAATGAAATCGACGTGGTTCGCGAGCTCGGGATGTGCGAGCCACACGTGCCAGGGCTCTGCGGTGCTGACGGGCTTTTCGACGGCAGCCCGGACGCGGTCCAAGTAAGTGATCAGCTCAGCCACCGTTAGATCACCACGCAGCAGGGATTCATTGCCGACGAATACCCGGATGATGTTTGGCTGCGTCGCAGCGATCCGGATGGCGTTCTGAATCTCCTCTTCATTGCGCTCGAGGCGCTTGTCCAGCCAGGTGCCGACGGCCACCTTGATGCGAGGCTTCTGCTGCCAAGCGAGCCGCGGCACTTCGCCAAGAGATCCTAGTGTGGAATAGGTACGGACCGCGTTAGTCTTGCCCGCCAGTACCGACAAGTCTTGAGCCAACTGCTCTTCGCTCGGCAGTTGGTCGAGTGTCGCGTCCTGATCGATCCGATAGGGAGAAAACGCAAAGCCCTGAATGCGCTTTGGCCAGGGCGGCTCCTGGGTTGGCTGGTTCATGAACGCCCACAGCCCGTAGGTCAGGCCCGCGAAAATCGCGGCGACGAGAAAGCTCGAGAGAAGGC
>JANOFD010000706.1:0-8798 GCA_031413455.1 Rhodobiaceae bacterium | reverse complement strand
CCTTGCTGCGCCTGCTGGCGCGGCCGGAGGTGGCGGCGGTGTATGAGGTGCGGCGGGTGGAGTTGCTGGCCGCCAACCTGGATCTCATCGGCCAGCCGCAGGCGGCGCAGGTGCTCGGCCAGACCGGCGCGGGCGCCACGATAGCCGTGCTGGACACGGGGGTGAATTACATTGCTTCGGTCTTCGGCAGTTGCACGGCGCCCGGCGTGCCGGCGGCCAAATGCACGGGCACCGCGGACGGCGTGAAGGCGTCGAGGACGGGCACGAGCGTTCCCGCTGCGATCGCCTCGGCCACCATGTAGGAGAGTGCAATCGTTACGCCGTCGCCGGCTTCGGCCGCAGCGATGGCGGCGACGGCGTCGTTGATCTCAAGCGTGGGGGATAGGTGCACGTTGGCGGTTGCGTTGCCGTCGGTGAAGCGCCACTCGCGGTTCCGCATGAGACCGGTGAACGCAATGATCGAATGGAGTTTCAGGTCACGCGGGTGCGTGGGCACGCCACGCTGTACGAGGTAGGAGGGGCTTGCGACCAGTACGCGACGCACCTCGCCCAGGCGTCTGGCTACAAGCGAGGAGTCAGGCAAGTTGCTGATGCGGATTGCAATGTCGATGCCGTCGCTGACGAGGTCGGCGACGCGATCTCGAAGGACTACGGAAGCGGTGATGCGCGGGTGCGCCTTCAGAAATGACGTCATGAGCGGCGCAACCACGGCACGCCCAAAAGTAACCGAGGCACCGATCGTTAGATGACCTGTCGGCGTGCCGGACTCGCCGGCCGCGTCCATCTCCGCATTGTCGAGTTCGGCGAGCACGCGGCGCGCGTTTTCGAGAAAGCGTGCGCCCGGTTCGGTCAGGCTCAGGCTGCGCGTGGTGCGGTTGAACATGCGTACGCCGATGCGATCTTCGAGAGCGGAGATCGTGCGCGTGACGGCAGGCGGGCTGATACGGAGTTTCTCGCTGGCCCCGGCGAAGCTGCCGGCGTCCGCCACGGCGACGAAAACTTGGAGTTCGTGAAATCGGTCCACGCGGCCATTCTTCCTGTTTGCGGAACAATCAATTGTCGAGGCCACACGTTCTAAAGGCGATGGTCAAGCCTCATGTTCGTTGTCGTCGGCGGTGGCAATACAGCCCTCGCACAACGTTATCATCCAGGAGAAGTCGCATGTCACGCATTGAAGTCGTTAATCCTAAGACCGCCACGGGCGAAGCCAAGCAGTTGCTCGACGCGGTGCAAAGCAAGCTCGGTGCGACGCCGAATTTCATCCGTGCACTGGCGACATCGCCGGCCGCGCTGCAAGGCTTTTTGGGCCTGTATCACATCGCGGAGAACGGCGCGTTAGAGGCCAAAACACGCGAACGCATTGCGCTTTCCGTGGCGGAGCAAAATGCCTGTCAGTACTGCGTGTCGGCGCACACGGCGATCGGGCGCAAGGCCGGTCTCGACAACGCGGAGATCTTGGCAAACCGCAATGCCATTTCGTCGGATGCAAAGGCCGGGGCTGCGCTCGCGTTTGCGCGCGCGCTTGTCAAGAATATGGGCGAGGTCACAAAGGCTGAGTTCGATGCGGTGCGTAGCGCGGGGCATTCGGACGGTGAGATCATGGAGATCATTTCGCATGTCGCGCTCAACATCTTCACCAATTTGATCGGCAAGGCGACGCAGATCGAGATCGACTTTCCGAAGGTCGAACTGAAACAAGCGGCTTAAGCACAACTCGGGGGCGCGCGGCTTTGACGTCGCGCGCCCCCGAACAAACACTGGGAGTTTTGATCGTGATCAGACCACCGTTCACCGAAGAGACTGCACTTGCCAAAGTACAAGCGGCGGAAGATGCGTGGAACAGCCGCGATCCGGCGCGTGTAGCGCTGGCCTATTCGGCGGATTCGCGCTGGCGCAATCGCGACGTGTTTGTGAACGGGCGCGAGGAGATCAAATCCTTTCTCGCTCAAAAATGGGCGAGGGAACTCGATTACCGTTTGAAGAAATATCTTTGGGCGTTCACCGGCAATCGCATCGCGGTGCGCTTCGAATATGAATGGCACGACGCGGGCGGGCAGTGGTTCCGGAGCTACGGCAACGAGATGTGGGAGTTCGACGACGACGGCCTAATGCGCCGACGCGAGGCCAGCATCAACGATGCGAAGATCGACGCGGCCGACCGGCGCGTTGCGGTTTGAGGAGGGTTAGATGGGACATCGATTTGGCGAGATTGCTTTCACCGACACAGTGAAGCAAATCCAAGAGCGGATGGACAGCCGAGGCGCCTACGCGCAACGCGAAGGCGGGGAGGCGATGAATGTGGCGCTCAGCCCGCGCGAGGCGGCATTTATCGGTGCGCGCAACAGTTTCTATATGGGAAGCGTCGGGGAAACCGGGTGGCCCTATGTGCAGCATCGCGGCGGACCCGCGGGGTTCGTGCGCGTACTCGACGAGAAGACGCTGGGTTTCGCCGATTTTCGCGGCAACCGGCAATATGTCAGCGTCGGCAATGTGACGACCGATAATCGGGTGTCCTTGTTCTTTATGGACTACCCGAACAAAGCGCGGTTGAAGATTTTCGGACGAGCGAGATTGATCGGTTCGGAAGATCCGGCGACTCTTGCGAAACTCGAACTTCCCGACTATCGCGCGCGCGTCGAACGCGGCTTCTTGATCGAAGTCGAAGCCTTCGATTGGAACTGCCCGCAGCACATCACGCCGCGCTATACATTGGCCGAGGTAGAGGAGGCGGCCGCTCCCCTGCGGGCGCGCATCGCCGAACTTGAAGGACTTTTGGCGAAGCAGTAGGCGGCTATCCCCTCACTTCGCAGCCGCGGTTGTAGGCGCAAATTGGCGAGACGTGAGATTCCGGGACCGTTTGGTCGCGCTCGCTCAAGGTGGGCAGGAAGTCGATGCCGGTCATTTCTTCGACCTTGGCGATAGCGGCCGGCACCGGTCGAGGCGTGACGGCTGTGGCGTTTATTTTCCAGTACGAAGGTGATAGAGCGGGCACGCGTAGGCTGTCACCGTTTCAAGGCCAGTGATGGCAAATTGTTTTTGACGACCCTGAACCGAACAGAAGTGGGTCAAACCCGGCCATTACGATGTTGTTTGCTTTGGCGGGTTAAAGCCAAACCCGCAAGTGTTCCAGGCCTTGGAAAAACATTGATGATTTCCATGTTGCGTCGTTGTCGGCGCGGCGGATGTTGGGGAAGCGTTCGAACAACATGCGGAAGACGACTTGGGCTTCAAGGCGGGCCAGCGGGGCGCCGATGCAGATGTGGGCGCCGCCGCCGAAGGACAGATGCGGTTTGGCCTCGCGGGTGATGTCGAATTCGTTGGGGTTTGCGTAGGCGCCCGGATGGCGGTTGGTTGCGCCGAACGAAGACATGATGCAAAGCGCTTCATGAAAGCGTTTGCTCCTGGTGGAAATATTGATCCACCCGGCGCGGCAGCACGTATACTTGCCAAAGTCGAATGGCGAGGGAGCAAAAAATGATCGACCGGCGCCGTGTGATGGCGGGCGCAGCCGCCGCGGGCGTAGCAAGCCTTACGCCTCTCTCGGCGAGCGCCGCGTTCGACGCCGCCGCGTTGGGCAACGACATCGCCATTTTGCGGCGGGCCTACACGTTGCTTCACCCCGGCCTCACGCGCTATGTCACACCGCAGTCAGTTGCCGCCCGCTTCGACCGGCTGGAGGCGGATTTTGCACGGCAGGAGAACTTGCGCGACGCCTACCTCACCCTGTCCCGGTTTCTCGCCACTGTGCGCTGCGGTCATACCTACGCGAATTTTTACAACCAGTCGGACAAGACGGCGGCTGCGCTGTTTGCCGGCAGGGACAAACTTCCGATCGAGTTCCGTTGGCTCGACGAACGCATGATCGTCACCAAGAACCGCTCGCGCGATGCGCGCCTCGTCCCCGGAACGGAAGTCGTGGAAATCGACGGACGCGCAGCCGCCGCAATCCTGCGCGAACTACTGCCGCTGGTGCGTGCCGACGGCGGCAACGATGCCAAACGCCGCGCGTTGCTCGAGGTGCGCGCAACCGACCGTTATGAGACGTTCGATGTGTTCTTCGGCCTATTGTTTCCACCCAAGGTCGGCGTATTCCGCCTGCGTGTACGCCCGCCCGCCGGAGCCGAGGCCACACTCGACCTGCCCGCCATCGATCTCGCCGAACGCCGCCGCGGCCTACCGGCGGAAGCCGGGGAAAACGTGCCGAAATGGAACCTGAACTATCCGGCCGAGCGCATCGCGCTGCTCAAGATGTCCGATTGGAACATGTACAACACGAAATGGAATTGGCGAGCCTTCCTCGATGCGGCATTTGCTGAAATGGTAGACCGCAAGGCGAAGGGTCTGATCGTAGACCTGCGCGGCAACGAAGGCGGCAACGATTGCGGCAACGACATCATCGCGCGGCTGATCGATCGCGATCTGCCGCTCGAAACCTACGAACGCCGCGTGCGCTACCGGCATACGCCGCGCGACCTCGACACCTATCTCGACACCTGGGATCCGTCGTTCAAGACTCTGGGCGAAAACGCGATCGACGTCGGCGACGGCTTCTATCGCCTGCCCCGCGATCCCGGCGACGATAGCGTCGACCTCATCCGCCCGAAGGCACCGCGCTTCAACGGCAGCGTCATTGTATTGACCGACGCGCAAAACAGCTCGGCTACCTTTCAATTCGCAAGCGCCATGCAGACGAACCGCCTTGGGCGCCTCGTCGGCGAGCCCACGGGCGGCAATCAGCGCGGCATCAACGGCGGAGGGTTTTTCTTTCTGCGATTGCCGGCCTCTGGACTTGAAGCTGACTTGCCGCTCATCGGCACGTTTCCGCGAACACCGAAGCCGGACGCGGGTTTGACGCCCGACATACGCATTTCCGCATCGCTTGCCGACATCGTCGCCGGTCGCGACCGGATGTTGGAAACCGCGATAGATCTGCTTGCCCGCGCTTGACGTGATACACTACGCGTTGTCCGAAGTATGGCGGCTCGTCTTCCGGTAGGATGGCGCTCCGGAATGAACCCGAGTCATGAATTTGGCGCTGCGAGGCGTCCGGCGAAGCGCCGACAGAGGATGATGCAGGCCAGCCAGCCGATTTTGTTAACCTGAGAGAAGGCACACGAGCTTGAACGATCATTGCAAGATCAAGCTCGACCCCATGTCGTCAAAGATCCTGGCATGTATCTACCCACTCCATGGGGCCTGTGTTCACGCTCGGTGTTAGAGCCAGACCCGCAAGTGTTCCAGCCCGTGGAAAAACATTGATGATTTCCATGTTGCGTCGTTGTCGGCCCGGCGCAGGTTGGGGAAGCGTTCGAACAGCATGCGGAAGACGACTTGGGCTTCAAGGCGGGCCAGCGGGGCGCCGATGCAGATGTGGGCGCCGCCGCCGAAGGACAGATGCGGCTTGGCTTCGCGCGTGATGTCGAAGGTGTTGGGGTTGGCGCAGGCGCGCGGATCGCGGTTGGTTGCACCGAACGATGACATGATGGCCTGCGCCGGTTTGATCGGGCAACCCTGAAGTTCGAGGTCGCGCGAGGCGACGCGGATGGTGCCGTCAACCGGGGGCTCGAAGCGCAGCACCTCTTCGATTGCCGCATTGATGAGATGCGGATCGGCTTTGAGTTTTGCCAATTGTTCCGGATGGGTCAGGAAAAGGTGAATACCGTTGCCGATGAGGTCGGTCGTCGTCAGGTTACCCGCGACGAGAAAGCCGATCAGGTTGTCGCGAATTTCGAGATCCGAAAGCTGCGTGCCGTGATCTTGCGCTTCGATGATGTCGTTGATCAGATCGTCGTGCGGCTTGGCGCGGCGGGCTGCGATTTCAGCGTCGAAGAAGGCGCGCAGCGCCAGCGCTCCCTTGATGTATTGCGCGGTCTGTTCAGGGGTGCGCATCGGGTTGAGGCTCAGGATCACGCCTTCGGACCATTCGCGAAACTGATGATAGCGGCTTTCATCGATGCCCAGCATGTGAGCGATTACCATCACCGGCACCGGGATGCAGAGTTCTTCCATCAGATCGACGGGCTTTTTCGTATCGAGCCCATCCAGGATGCGGCCAACAATGGTCTCGACGTCGGCCTTGCATTTGGAGACACGGGCATAGAGCGCCTTTTGCAACGGCGGACGTACGCGCGCGTGGTCGGGGTTTTCCATGAAGATGATGTTGTGAATGCCGCCTTCCTGTTTCAGAGCCTCGGGCTCGTTGCGCTCGCGCGCCTGCAGGATCATGGCTTCGGGTTCCGCACGGGCCGCCGTGCGCCACATCGTGCGGTCGGTGAGCACGCCGCGCGCGTCGTCGTAGCGGGTGACGAAGAAGGTGCCGAAGGTCTGGTCACGCATCACCGGACACTGCTCGCGCAGCGTTTCAAGGCGCGGATGCGGATTGGCCCGGTATTCGGGGTCAAGCTGGGTGAGCTGCACACCAGAGGGAAAATCCTTGCTGCCGGTCATTGAAGGGTCTCCATGTGTGTTGCAGCGAAGATAGGGCGGGCGCGGAGGCCGGGGAAGGGCCGGTTGTCACAGAGCGGCGGTTTTGCGGAGCTACGATTCGGCAAATTCCTGAGTTAGCGTCGCTGTATCGAATTGTATCATGCTTTCCTCGGGATTGACTTATCGGGCTTAGTTCTTTATACGTTCCTTTATAAGTTTGTCGGATTTTTTGAGGGCAGCAGGTGCTATGTCTTTGGGGCCGGGTATCGATTTAAAATCATGCGTCATGCCGACGCAGAATTTGTACCGGGTGAAATTCGTTTGCGCCATTTCTTCGATCTACGCCGGGGGTTTTTGCAGTTTTTGCATGCAAAAAGGGGGGGGTATAGGGGGGGCTCCCCCTCCCCCCATTTTGAGACAGAAAAGAGGTTCGTTTGAGGGGTGATTTTGAAATCGCCGGTGCCCGTGTCGTGGCCGACCCCCTGGGGGCGTTGTGGTGGCCGGAGCGGAGTTTGCTTGCGGTGGCCGATCTGCATTTCGAGAAAGGTTCAGCGATCGCGTCGCGCACCGGGCAGATGCTGCCGCCTTACGACACGCAGGCGACGCTGAAGCTGTTTTCGGAAATCGTTGAGCGCTATCAGCCCAAGCGGATCGTGTGTCTGGGCGATAATTTTCATGACGTGGAGGGGCCGTCGCGGCTTGATGCCGGGGCGCGCAAGAGCATTCAGGATTTGATGCGTGGACGGCGCTTCGTGTGGATTGAAGGCAATCACGATGCGGCGGCGGCGCTGGTGCTGGGCGGGGAAAGTTCACCTGAGCTTGAGATGGGTCCGCTGACCTTTCGCCATGAACCGCGCGAGGGCGAGGCGCCCGGCGAAATTTGCGGGCATCTGCATCCGGTGACGACGGTGACGACGCGGGCCAAGCGCTTGCGCCGGCGGTGTTTCGTCAGCGATGGGTCGCGCTGTGTGATGCCGGCGCTTGGGGCTTATACGGGCGGGCTCGACGTTTTCGATCCGGCGTTCGCGCCGTTGTTTGGTAACGGCTTCACCGCCTATGTGCTGGGGCGGGATCGGGTCTATCCGTTCCACCACGCCCGCTTAGTTCGCGCCGCGCAATAGCGGTTGTTCGGGTGGTTTGGCTTCGCGCCTGGTGACTTGCTTGCTCGCTGGTTTGCGTGCGGGCTTTACGTTTGGTTTGATCACGGGTTTCTCGACCGGCTGCTCAATCCTGTTTTCCAGTTGCGTGACAACGGGTTCAGCCAGTGCCTTGCCCCAGGCGCCGCCTGGAAGTTTCGGCAACCAGTCGCCGTAGACGGTGATGTAGAGCAGCGCCTCGCCTGGGCCTTGGGTTGCAGCGCGCAGAATGTAGTTAGCGGGGACGGACGTGAAGTCACCGGGATGCTGGGTGAGTTTGTTGGGTTTGCCTTTTGTGTTGATGCCGTCGAAGGCAAAGGCACCTTTCAGGACGGTGTAGTTGCCTTCAACGCTGAACCAATGTGGTGGCAGGCTGAAGTTGGGTGGAGCCTTTACGACGACGCGGGTCAATCCGATTTTATCGTCGCGCGCGATGACGGCGATCCGCAGCGGGTTGGTGCTGGGCTGATCGGGGGAAAATTTCTGCCAGCTTGCATTCGTCAGATCGACGACCGGGATTTTTTTTGACGGGCGTACAAATCCTTGGCCGACGGCCTGGGCAGTCTCGAGATAGGCCGAACACCCCGCTGCCAGCAGCGAGGTGGTGAGGGCGCAGAATCGAATCAGGTGCGATACGCAAAACTGCCGACTGGTTTGTCTCCTAGAAGTCAAACCGGGCTGCAACTGAAACGGGATTTTTGACTGAATGGTCATGGCTGTGAGTCGTTCAAGCAACGGTGACGATTGATCGGTATCAGCAAATGGGCGAGCAACGAGTCTTAATGAGATGTAAATGCAACGGTCCTACCTATTGTGGGTGGCGGCGTTCTTTACACACTATAGTCGCATACTTAACGTCTCAAGGAAATCGGGGGAATTGATTCGCATGCGACCCGGCGTTCCGTGGAATGTGAAGGGAATTGAGGAAGACGCTCGTGAAGCGGCTCAGGCGGAGGCGCGTCGAGCAGGCGTCAGCGTCGGAGAATGGCTGTCGGGCCTCATTCGGACAAACGGCAAGGAAGGCAGGCCGAGCGGCTATCCCCAATCACAACAGGCTTTCCACCAGCCGGGCCACCAGCCGGGCGATGGCACTTTTGGTCCCCAGCACCAACCCTACTACCCGCCGATGGTGCAAGCGCCGAAGTATCCACAGGCTGTGCCACCGGGAGGCTCACAGGCTTACCCACAGGCCTATTCCTATGCACCGCAAAACGCGCGGCAACAGCAGCCTTACCA
>JANOFD010000705.1:0-2530 GCA_031413455.1 Rhodobiaceae bacterium | reverse complement strand
CGGGGAAGCCGCCGCCAACATCAAGGGCTGCGAGTTCGACGCCCGCCTGCGCAATCACCTCGGCGCAGCGTTTGAGTGCGGTCGTATAGGAGCGCGGGAACAGGCATTGCGAGCCGACATGAAATGTCAGCGCGGGTTTGGCGCCGGCGCCGGCGATGGCTTTCAGCAGATGGGCAGCCTCGCTGACACTGACTCCGAATTTGCTCGACAGCTCCAGCAGTGCGCCGTCGGCGGGCACCTGAAGCCGGACATACAGCGTCAAGCTGCTGGCGATCGCGCGGTCGTTGTCTGCGCCGGTTTCGCGCAACACCGTGTCAAGTTCATCCTGACTGTCCAGGGCGAAATCGCGTACGCCGTATAGCCTGAAAGATTCGCCGGTCGTCCCGCGTATGCGCACAGGCGCCATGAAACTCTGCCGGGCCTTGGGAAAGCGCTCGCGGATCAACCGGACTTCGTTCAGTGAGGCAACGTCGAAATGTTGAATGCCTGCTTCATGCACGAGGTCGAGAACCGGCAAGGCGTGATTGGCCTTCACCGCGTACATGGTTTCGCCCGGAAAGCCGTTGATGAAGGCTTTGGCGACTGTGCTGAAGGCCTGCGGGTACAATGCATAGACCGGCAACGCGGGCCGCGTCGTCTCGATGAGTTCGCGCACCGAGCTGTACTTGGTCAGTGGCAACGAGCCCGATGGCACGGCGTGGGCGGAGCTTGGCATCAGATTTCTTTCAGGGACGCAGGGCGTGAGCACCGCTGGATAGTCGATCAGTCAGATACGGTCAATCGCTTGTCAGGATGGGCCAACAACAATCGCTGCAATGCGCTCGTTCTGCATTTCGGTTGAGCCATCTGTGTAGTTAGCAACCCGCGCCGAAGCGAGGTGGCGCAAAAACGGAGTGTCCTCGCGCAGGCCCGCAGCGCCCATCAACTGGCAGGCATCGGAGATGCGTTGCACGGCCATGCGCGTCGCAAATTTCTTTGCATGCGCCGAAGCAAGTGCGGCGTCGCTGCCTGCAACAATCAGGTCGGCCGCTTTTGCCACGAGCAAGCGTGCTGCTTCGGCGTCGGTCGCGATGTCGGCGGCCATCCAGCGCCAGCCTTGTTTGGCCGCGAGCGGTGTGCCGAATGCCGTTCGTTGCTTGCCATAGGTGATAGCAGTATCCAGGCACGCATCTACCATTGCCACACACATTGCGGCGACATAGGTGCGGGCCTGGTTGACACCCGCCATCGCGCGACGGAAGGCTTGGCCCGGTGCCGCAATCACTTCATCGGCATTGACGCGATAGGTGTTGAGTTTGAATCCTCCGGCACCGATCACGCCGCCGCCGGTTAGTTGCTCGGGCGTCGAACGGGTGAAGCCTTCGCGGCGTCCGTCGACCAGGAACGAGCCGATGCCGCGCCAACCCAACGCCGGATCGGTTTGCGCATAGCAAATGAAGACATCGCCAAAGGCCGCGTTGGTAATCCAGCCTTTTTCGCCCGTCAGCCGCCAGCCGTCGCCATCTTTGGTGGCCAGTGTCTTTATGCCGCCAAAGTCGCTGCCGGCGCCGGGTTCGCTCAAGGCGCTGCCACCGAAGCGCTCACCTGCAAGCATCGCGGGGACATAGCGCTCAGCCACCGCCCGCGGCAGGGCATCGGCGACGTGTGCGGCGGCGCCAGCCGTGTTGGTCAGGCTGTAGGCGAAGTCGTAGGAGTGGCGCGACAATACTTCGAGCAGGCGCAGCTTGTCGTGAAAGCCGGTCTCGGCCCCGCCCCACGCCTTGGGCGCCTGGAATGCGAGCAGGCCCTGCGCCGCGGCCAGCTTCAGCGCCTCAACCTGCATCACCCCTTCGCGGGCCCATTTGGCGGCATTGGGCGCCACAATGTCTGCAGCAAACCTCGTGGCGCGTTCGACGATGTCATTCATTTTCAGTGTCCCTAAGAAAGATATGGTTCACGCAAAGCCGCAAAGACGCAACGAAGAAAGTAAGCAAGAATAGGCGCTGCGCGCCGCATGATACTCTAACGGCGCGAAGGGCCTTTCCTTCTTCTTTGCGTCTTTGCGGCCTAGCGTGAAAATCTTACTTTGCCCTCAAACACTCAGGGTCTTGCGCGCGTACTCAACCGCAAGCTTGTAGTCGGGTTTGCCGTTTGAGGCGCGGAACATTTGCTTGACCGCCAGCACGCGCTTGGGTGTTTTGTAGCCGGCTAGGTTGTCGCGCACGTGCGTTCGCAGCACGACTTCGTCGAATATTGCGCCCGGCGACATTTCGACTATGGCTGTGACCGCGTTGCCCCACTTGTCATCGGGCACACCGACGACCAGTGCGTCTTCGATGCTGGCGTGCTGTTTCAACACCTCTTCGACTTCTTCCGGGTAGACCTTCTCGCCAGCGGTATTGATGCACACGCTGCCGCGCCCGAGGAGCGTGATCGAACTGTCCTCGTGCAACAGGCAGAAGTCACCCGGTATCGACCAGCGTTTGCCCTCGATCACCGGAAACGTCGTGGCCGTTTTCGCGGCGTCTTTCCAATAGCCAACCGGAATATT
>JANOFD010000704.1:0-3613 GCA_031413455.1 Rhodobiaceae bacterium | reverse complement strand
GAACGAGAACATCACCTTCAACGGCGGCGTCGCGGCCGGCATGAACGAAGGCACCGTCGGCGGGCGAGCGGGCTTTAGGGTTGGGTGGTAACTCCCTGGGACCGCAGGCGTCCCGCCCGCTCTTTTTGTACAGAGCAAGGGCGGGCGAGAGAGCGTGTGAAGAAATCCCTCCGATTCCGGATTCCCATCATATCGCGATTGTGATTCTGTTGTCCCTTCGAGTCTGAGGAGAGAACACGAATGAGCGAGCAACCGCGGGTACAGCGTCCGGATCGGCGTCAGGTTTTGCTGGATGTGGTTGATCTGGAAAGTCAGCTGCCCGAAGACCACATGGCGCGGATTGTTTGGGCGTTTGTCGAAACACTCGACGTTTCGCCACTGGAGCAGGGGATCAAGTCCCGCGAGGGTGGTCCCGGCCGCCCGACGCCGGATCGCCGTCTTTATCTGGCGCTGTGGCTTTACGCGACGCTCGACGGCGTCGGCTCGGCACGCGAAGTGGACCGGCTGTGCCGGATGCACACGGCCTATCGCTGGCTGTGCGGTGGGGTGCCGGTGAACTATCACGACCTTTCCGATTTCCGCGTCGAAGCTGGCGACTTCCTGGACGATCTGCTGTCGAGAAGCGTGGCGGCGTTGGTAGTGCAGGGCTTGGTTGCTCTCGATTGCCTGGCGGTGGACAGCGTGCGCGTTCGCGCGAGCGCGGGCTCGGGTTCGTTCCGCCGGGATGCGAGTCTGACGGAACTGCACGCAGCTGCGCAAGCCAAAGTGGCGGCTTTGCGCGCAGAGATCGACGCCGATCCGGTCGCGTCTTCGACGCGCTTGCAGGCGCGGCGCACGCGAGCGGCGGCGGAACAAGCGGCGGCGATCGCCGATGCCAAGGTGGCGCTGGAAAGTATTGAGGCCGAGCGCGCCAAAGAAGCGCAGGAGCAGCGGCGCAAGAAGAATAAAGGAAAGGAGCCACGCGCATCGACGACGGACTCGCAAGCGCGCATCATGAAGACGGACGCAGGCTTCAGGCCCGGGTACAGCTTCCAAATGAGGACTGATCCCACGAGCGGCATCGTCGTGGGTCTTGAGGCGACGAACCGTGCCTCTGATCGCGGGCAACTCACGCCAGCGGTCGAGGACATCGAACGGCGTTATGGCGTGCGGCCGAAACGGGTTTTGGCCGACGGCGGCTACGACAGCAAGGACGACATCGAGCACCTCCATGGCAGTGAGTCCGGCGGCATCGAGGTCTTCTGCCCGCTGCCCGGCTCGAAGGGCAAACCGGGTGACCCGGCACCCAAGCGCGGCGACGGCCCCGGCGCCATTGCTTGGCGCGAGCGCATGGCGAGCGAAGCGGGCATGACGTTCTACCGAAAACGTTTTGCGACCGAGCGGCCTCACGCAGACATGCGCAACCGGGGGCTCACCCGGCTCGTGGTGCGCGGGATGAAAAAAGTTAAAGCCGTTGGCCTCTGGTACGTCATGGCCTACAACTTCATGCAGAGGCGTTTCCTGGTCGCGAAGGCCGCGAAACTTCAGCCCTCGGCCATCTGAGAGGCAGACCACTGCGATGCCATCGAGGCACGCCAGCCCGAGCTGATGAAAACCGGCAGTGAAAAACCGCTCGAAAATCGCGAGCGCCGATGTTTGGCGCAAAGAAAAAGGAATTTCTTCACACGCTCGGATGCCCGCGGTCCCAGGAAATTCCGGCGAGAACTTTGCAGCCCTTGACTTAGCGAGATATGTTCTCTATATAGACCGTATAAGCCTTGTCAATATAAGAACGATTCGAACATGCCACCCACATTTTTCTCAATGCGCAGCCTCGCTGTACGTAAACAGTTACACATAATTGTTACGGTTAATTCCGCAGTTCCCCGCCAATGTTACGCTGTTACGCATCACGCGCGAAATTTTCTCGGCACCCGGAGGTAGAATCTCGGTGACACAGAGGGCCTTACGAGTATTTCCGCTCCTCCCACCAGGGATAAAACGCAGGCATGTCTTGGCTCACCTTGTCCGGGAAGGCGGCGGGCCGCTTTTCCAGAAACGACATAACGCCTTCGCGCGCATCGCCCTGGCGGCCACGCGCATAGATGCTGCGGCTGTCGATTTTATGGGCTTCCATCGGATGATCGGCACCCAGCATCCGCCACATCATCTGCCTGGTGAGGGCAACCGATACCGGCGACGTGTTGTCGGCGATCTCGCGGGCCAAGGCATGTGCCGTCGAAAGCAGTTCGTCGGGTTTTGTCACCCGCGACACCAACCCGCCCGCCAGCGCTTCCTGCGCATCGAACACGCGCCCCGTTGCACACCACTCCATGGCCTTGGAAATTCCAACCAATCGGGGCAAGAACCAGCTCGAACACGCCTCGGGCACGATGCCACGGCGCGCAAACACAAAACCGAAGCGAGCGTTGTCGCTCGCGATCCTGATATCCATCGGCAACTGCATCGTCACGCCGATGCCGACCGCCGCCCCATTAATGGCACCGATCACCGGCTTCCTGCTTTCGAAGATGCGCAGCGTCAGGCGTCCGCCGCCGTCGCGCACGCCCTCGTGGCTCCAGTCGACGCCGCCATTCTTCAGCGGCACACCCGCTTTCTCCGGCCGGTCCGCGCGCGCCGCATAGTCGAAGGTTTTGGCGCCCGCCGACAAATCCGCCCCTGCGCAAAACCCGCGCCCCGAGCCGGTGACAATGACAACCCGGACGTCGTCGTCCGCGTCGGCCTTGTCGAAAGCATCGATCATCTCGGCCATCATCACGCCCGTAAACGCGTTGAGCTTGTCCGGACGGTGCAAGGTGATTGTCGCGATTTTTCTGGAAACTTCGTATTTGATTTCCGAATAAGTCATGGAAGGATGGTCCCTGGTGATGGCAAGATCCGCTCACCATAGCGAAACATTCCAGCTTATGTCATCCTCAGCCTAACCTCATTCACACTTTGAGTTCCCATGCACCCCTCAGTCCACGCCAAAACCCAGCCCAACAAACCCGCCTTCATCATGGCCGGCACTGGCGAAACCGTGACGTATCGTGAACTCGACGAACGCTCGAACCGCGGCGCCCATCTGTTCCGGAAATTGGGGCTCAAGACAGGCGACGGCATCGCCATTTTCATGGAGAACAACGTCCACTATCTGCCCATCTGTTGGGCCGCACAGCGCTCTGGGCTCTATTACACCTGCATCTCCTCGCGCCTGACCGCAGGTGAGATCGAATATATCGTCAAGGATTGTGGGGCCAAAATCTTCATCACTTCGAATTCCATGGGCAGCGTCGCCGCTGAACTGGTTGACCTTCTCCCGGGTGTTCACAAATTTATGCTTGGCGGTGTACTCCCCGGCTATGAAAATGCAGAAGATGCCGTCCGCGCAATGCCTGCAATACCGGTCGCGGATGAAACCCCAGGCTCCGACATGCTCTATTCGTCGGGCACGACGGGCAGACCAAAGGGCGTGAAAGGCACGCTCAGCGGTGGCGCCCTGACCGATGCCAATCCGCTGCTGCTACTCGCCAAGATGCTCTACAGCTTCGATGAAACCACAACCTATCTTTCGCCCGCGCCGCTCTACCACGCGGCACCCTTGCGCTACAACATGACCGTCCAGCGCCTGGGC
>JANOFD010000703.1:0-9608 GCA_031413455.1 Rhodobiaceae bacterium | reverse complement strand
TTTGCACCCCAGCGATCATCCAGCCCCCTGGCTCACATGCATAAATGACAGTTCAGGCGGTTGGGTCAAGAAATTCATTCAATCCGCGTAGCAAGGACTGCGTCTGAGAATCCGCAACTCCATCGAATTTCTCCGCCCGGAAATGCCGCTGAAACTCTCTAACAACATACTCTGTCGCTTCATCAAATTCGCCGTTCGTCTCCAGACCGTAGCCATACCGGGCAAGTAGAGATTGCAAAGCAAAAACCCCCGGCCCCGACATGCCGCGCCACAGTGCTTCCACGTTCAGTGGCACCGCGTCGATCCACACCCCTACCCCAGCCGCCGCCAGCCGGCGCCACGGAAACAGCTCCCCCGGATCGGTTTTGCGCCCTGGTGCAACATCGGAATGTGCAATGACGTTGCGCGCCGGAATCTTATGCCGCGCGATAATCTTTTGGCTCAACGCAATGACGGCCTCGATCTGCACATCAGGAAACGCCCGATAGCCAAACTCGTGACCGGGATTGACGATCTCGATTCCGATCGAGCGCGAATTGATGTCACTGTGCCCCCGCCACGACGACACCCCGGCATGCCAGGCGCGCAAGTTCTCCGGCACGTGTACATAAACGGTGCCGTCCTCGTCGATTGTATAATGCGAACTGACCCTGGCCGCCGCATCCGTCAACCGCGCGACAGCAGCCTCGCACGACTGCATGCCCGTATAGTGCAGCAGCAAAATATCGGGCTGCTTCACGCCCACACGCTGATCGAAATTCGGCGACGGCCTGTCGATGAAGCGTAAACTCATGCGCCGACCTTCAGCGTCGCGCTGGCTTTGGCCACCAGCTCGCCCGCTTCGTTGCGCAGTTCCGCCTCGGCAAAAGCAATCGACTTGCCGCGATGGCGCACCCAGCCTTCGCCGATCAATACTCCTACATCCGCGCGGCCGATGAACGACGTTTTGAGTTCAAGCGTCACCTGCGGCGTGCCCGGCTCGCTATGCGTCAAGCGCACCGCATGCCCGCACAACGTATCCAGCATCGCCGCAAGATAGCCGCCGAAAATGCGCCCGGAGCGATTGACAAAAGTGTCGCCCGCAACAAACGAGGCTTTGATGTAACCGCGGCTGGGATCGGTCTCGATCACTTTTTTGCCCAGCGACCTGGCAGCCGGCGACTCGTACTCACCCGTTTCCATCAATTGATCCCGCGCTCCGCCTTGATCGCATCATAGGCCCCATTGATCGAAGCCAACTTGTCGGTCGCCAGGCGCACAAATTCGGCAGGCACGCCGCGCGCAATCAGCTTGTCCGGATGATGCTCGCGCACCAGCCGAAGATACGCTTTCTTGAGATCGTCGTCCGTCGAGGACCGGCCGATCCCCAGAATGACATAGGGGTCGTCCCGGTCGAGACCAAAATGGGACGCACGAATGCGCTCAAACTGGGCTGGCGTCAAACCGAACAGCTCAGCCACATTCCTCAGAAACTCAAGCTCTCCCGAATGCAAGCTGTGGTCGGCCTTGGCAATCAAAAATAAACTGTCGAGCAAGTCTTCCAATACGCCCGGCCGGTTTTTGAACAACGAGGCAAGTTGCCTGGCATACGAATCGAATCCAGCCACGTCCTGCTTGGCGAGATTGAACAATTGCCCCACATTGGCCTCTTCCTCTCGCGGAACCGGAAAAACGCGCTTGAAGACTTCAACCTCGTCGCGCGTAACTGTTCCATCCGCTTTTGCGAGCTTTGCAGCCAAGGCGATGACACCGATCGTAAAGGCGATTTCATCGCGCTCGCGAATCCTGCGTTCGCCATTCCCATCCGCATCAGCCAACTGCCGCCCGGCTTCGCGATCAACGAACATGTGCCCGGCAAGCGCGCCCAACAACGCCCCCAGCGGCCCGCCAATGGCCAGGCCCGCCGCCGCACCTGCAATCTTGCCCCAAATCGACATCTGTGTTCCGTCCTGCTCTAACCTTGTAAAATTGCAATTTGGGCAAACTTATGACGCTAACGTACGGCTGGCACATTTGGATCGACCGGGGCGGTACTTTTACCGACCTTGTTGCGCTTAGCCCAGAGGGTGAATCGCGCACTGCCAAATTGCTTTCGGAAGACCCAGATCAATACGCCGACGCCGCGATTGAAGGAATAAGGCGGGTCCTCCACCTAAAGCAAGACGAAGCGATCCCGCAGGACCGCATCGCCGCCGTCCACATGGGAACAACGGTGGCCACAAACGCGCTGCTAGAACGCAAGGGCGCGCGCACCCTGCTGGTCACCACACGCGGCTTTCGCGACCAATTGCGCATTGGTTACCAGCACCGGCCCAAACTTTTCGTGACCCGCATCGATTTGACGCCACCCCTTTATGAGCGCGTGATCGAAATCGGCGAGCGGATCGGTGCCTCAGGTGAACTCATCACGCCACTCGATCTCAAAGCCGCCCGCCACGACCTCAGCGCCGCGCGCGCCGCAGGATTTGAATCGTGCGCCATCGTCTTCATGCACGCCTACCGCTTCCCCCAGCACGAACGGGCCGTAGCCGCCTTGGCGCGCGAGCTCGGCTTTACGCAGATCTCGACCAGCCACGAAGTCAGCCCGCTGATGAAATTCGTCAGCCGCGGTCACACCACCGTCGCCGACGCCTACCTCTCACCGGTGCTTCAGCGCTACGTCGAACGCGTCGCCAAGCCTTTGGGCACGCCCGCGCGCGACGGCCGCTTGCGCTTCATGCGCTCCAGCGGCGCCCTTGCCAGCGCCGGACATTTCTCAGGCAAAGACGCTCTGCTCTCGGGGCCCGCCGGTGGCGTCATCGGCATGGCCGAAACCGCACGCGCCGCAGGCTTCACCAAAATCATTGGCTTCGACATGGGCGGCACATCGACCGATGTCTCGCGCTTCGATGGTGACTATGAGCGCATCTTCGAAAACGAAATCAGCGGCATCCGCATTCGCGCGCCCATGCTCGCCGTTCACACGGTTGCTGCCGGTGGCGGATCGATTCTGTTCTTCGAAAATGCCCGCATGCGCGTGGGTCCAGAGAGTGCGGGTGCCAATCCGGGGCCAGCTTGCTATCGCAAAGGCGGGCCGCTGACCATCACCGACGCAAATGTGATGACAGGCCGCATCAATTCCGAATTTTTCCCCCGTGTCTTCGGGTTGGGCGCCGCTCAACCCATCGACACCGCCATTGTCGCCGAAAAATTTGCGGTCCTCTCGCGCGCGCTGGGAAAGAGCCCGGAGGAAACCGCAGAGGGTTTTCAGAAAATCGCCGTCGCCAACATGGCCGAAGCGATAAAGAAAATCTCCATCGCCCAAGGCGCCGACGTCACCACCTATGCCCTGCAGTGTTTCGGTGGCGCCGGTGCGCAACTTGCCTGCTGCGTCGCCGAAGCGCTGGGCATGCGCACCATCATGATCCATCCCTTTGCGGGCGTCTTGTCGGCCTTCGGCATGGGCTTTGCGCAAATTCAAGCCCGGCGCGAAAAAGCAGTCGAAGCACCGCTCCACGCCGGTTTGATGTCCGCATTGCAGCGCGATTTTGCAACGCTTGCACACGCCACCATCGGCGAAGTCACAGCCCAGGGCATCGCCGCCACGGCCATCCAAACCACACAAACACTGCAACTGCGCTACCAGGGCACCGACAGCGCACTCGCCATCGCATTCGGCGAACTCAGTGACATCGAAACCCGGTTTGCCGAGGCCCACCGCCAACGCTTTGGCTTTTGGGATAAAGGCCGCGAACTCATCGTCGAAACAATGGCCGTCGATGCGGCGGGGCAAACAAAGGCGCCTGCCCTGCCACCTCCACAGGCCAAACGCGGCGGCGCGCCTCTCCGCCCCCAAGCCTCGACCAGACTGTTCGTCGCAGGCCGCTACCACGACACCCCAATCTATCTGCGCGACGCACTTGATTCAGGAGACACCATAAACGGCCCCGCAATCATCATCGAACCCAACTCGACCATCGTCGTCGATCCGGGTTGGAGTGCGGACTACCGCAGCGATGGCAATCTCGTGCTCAGCCAAACCCCCAACCTGAAAGCGGTGACACAATCATCCACGACAACGGATCCCATCCGCCTGGAGATCTTCAACGCCCTGTTCATGTCCATCGCTGAACAAATGGGCGTGACCCTCGAAAAGACCGCATCGTCGGTGAACATCAAGGAGCGCCTGGATTTCTCCTGCGCCGTCTTTGATTCAGCAGGCCATCTCGTCGCCAACGCCCCGCATATGCCGGTACACCTGGGTTCCATGGGCGACAGCGTCCGCGCCATCCTCGATCAGCACGAAACACACATGGCACCAGGCGACGCCTTCGCCGTCAACGCGCCCTATGCCGGGGGCACGCATCTGCCCGACATCACCGTCGTCATGCCGGTGTTTTTATCCCCCGGCAGCAAGCCCGCCTTCTTCGTCGCCGCACGCGGCCATCACGCCGATGTCGGCGGAATATCCCCGGGCTCGATGCCGCCCCACTCAACCCATGTCGATGAGGAAGGCGTGCTGTTCAACGGCGACCGCATCATGTCCGGCACCCAGTTCGACGAAGCGGCAGTGCGAACCATCCTGGGCTCAGGCAAATATCCCGCACGCAACCCCACGCAAAACATCGCCGACCTCAAAGCGCAAATCGCTGCCTGCGTGAAAGGTGCAGACGAACTTAAAAGCCTCTGCCGCCAGCAGGGACACAGCGTCGTCAAAGCCTTCATGGGGCACGTCCAGGACAATGCCGAAGAGCAAGTCCGCCGCGTTATCGGCGCCATCGACAACGGCGCCTTCGAGCACGAAATGGATGACGGCGCCATCATCCGCGTCCGGGTGACAGTCGATCACCCATCACGCAGCGCCACCATCGACTTCACCGGCACCAGCACCCAGCGGCCAACCAACTTCAATGCCCCGCGCTCGGTGACGACCGCAGCAGTACTCTACGTCTTCCGCTGCCTGATCGACAGCGACATCCCATTGAACGCCGGCTGCTTGCGCCCGTTGAAGATCATCGCCCCCCACGGCTCGATGCTCAACCCGGCCTACCCGGCTGCCGTCGTCGCCGGCAATGTCGAAACCAGCCAGGCCGTCACCGACACCTTGTTCGCGGCCCTCGGCGTTCTCGCCGCCAGCCAGGGCACGATGAACAACTTCACTTTCGGCAATGAGCGCCATCAGTACTACGAAACGATCTGCGGTGGCGCAGGTGCCGGACCATCTTTCGACGGCGCCAGCGCCGTTCACACCCACATGACAAACTCCAGGCTCACTGACCCCGAAGTGCTGGAATGGCGCTACCCCGTGCTCGTCCGCCGCTTTGCCATCCGCGAAAACTCCGGCGGCGCTGGCGCGCACAGCGGCGGCGACGGCGTCATCCGCGAAATTCAGTTCAACGAACCCATGCAGGCAGGCATCCTCTCGACCCACCGCCGCACCCCGCCGCTGGGCATCAAAGGCGGCGCAAACGCCAAATTGGGCGCAAACCGCGTCGAACGCGTCGGCGGGAAAGTGACAGACCTCGAGGGCTGCGCCTCCATCACCGTCGCGCCAGGTGACGTTTTTATCATTGAAACCCCAGGCGGCGGAGGCTACGGCAGGAGCCTCAAATCATAAGGCACTCGATGATCGTCGATCTTTTTGTTGGTACGCTGACCCGCTATTATTCGGAACAATGGCAAAATAGCCGTACGCGCGGCGGCGCTGACTCGCCGTTCAACACGCCAAAGGACCCCAACGCCGTCTACGATCCGGTCGAGCTTCAGGGGATCGTCACCCAGTGGCGCGAAGATGCCTCCAACAAACTCAAGGAACATCTCAGTGAACCGCTGGCCTGGCAGGAAGGCATGCTGCCGCCTTATCAGGTGGGCGACGTCGGCTTTCACGGCTATGGCGGTGTGATTCTGCTCACCGCCTATACCTCAACTGGCCTTCAGCCACGCCCAACAGACTTCCAGAAAACCTGGAATGGCGACCCGGCCTTCGACGCCATCATGAAAGAGCAGAAGAAAAACACTTTGTGGGAGATCATCAACTGCAGCCTCTGGCTGCCCGCCAGCTTTCAATTCGGCATCGGCATGAAAGACCCATCAGGCCAGCCGAGTCGGGCAGGCTCAATCGACGTTTTGTGGAAGGCGCTTGAACACCTCAACGAGGCCAACTGGAAAGCAAGCCCCGATCGCATCGCCGGTTGGCGCGCCCATACCCTCGAAGAAACGGTGTCGTTTGAAACCCAAACGCAATACGGCTTCGCGGTATTCTACGACATGTGCAAACTCGCCCGCGACAGTCGCAGCCCGATGAAATTGCACTATTAGGTGCAAGCCAAATGACGTACCAAATACGCAACACAGCGTAGTGAAAACACAACGCATTCAACCACAGCATGTAAATCGAGGTTGCGCGCGCAAAAGAACGCTCGCAGGCTTAACTATAACGCGTCTCCAAAAATACTTACAGTTCAATGGCTTGCCATGATGCACGCACAAATTTGCTGCACTGCCGTATCGAATTGTCTTGGGGCCCGCGACAAATTGAGGCATAATTACGGCACCCTAAACGAAGGAGCCGCTAAATTGAGACAACAGCTGAGCTTAATCACGACGGGGATGGTGTTCGCATTTCTTGGCGCAATAGTGATTGGAATCCTATAGCCGCATCGAAGCGAACCATCGGGGAATTCAAAAGGGCCGGACGAAAGTCTGGCCCTTTTTTGTTGAAGCCGCAGTTGCATCCAGCTTCAAGCGTTGCACCACAAAACTCACGCCGCCTCCACCCGCCCCGGCACATAGGCCAGCACCGGTGCCAGCCAGCGTTCCGCCTCGCCAACACTCATGCCCTTCCGCCGCGCGTAGTCTTCGACTTGGTCGCGATCAATGCGTCCCAACCCAAAATACAACGACTGCGGATGACTGAAGTATAGCCCGCTCACCGACGACGGCGGCGTCATCGCAAAACTCTCGGTCAATTCGATGCCGGCATTCTTCGTCGCATCAAGCACGCGGAATAATGTCGCCTTCTCGGTATGATCAGGCTGCGACGGATAGCCGGGCGCCGGGCGAATGCCTTGATATTTTTCAGCAATCAGATCGGCGTTCGACAATTTCTCATCGCGCGCATAGCCCCAAAGCTCGCGCCGCACACGCTCATGCGTGTACTCCGCCATCGCTTCGGCGAGACGATCAGCCAGCGCCTTGAACAGAATGCCGTCATAATCGTCATTCGCACCCTTGAAGATCAGACTGCGCTCGGCCTCGCCGTGCCCGGCAGTAACTGCAAAGCCACCGACATAATCGGAGACACCCGACTCTTTCGGCGCCACGAAATCAGCCAGCGCCAGATTTGGCCGCCTGTCGTCGCGCTTCATCTGTTGTCGCAGCGTGTGAAACATAGCCGAAACATCGCTGCGCCCGGGATCCGCGTAAACCTCAATGTCATCACAACCAACCGCATTCGCCGGCCAAAAGCCGACCACCGCCCGCGCCGTCAGCCACTGCTCATCGACAATGCGCTTCAGCATCTTCTGCGCATCCGCAAAAAGGCTGCGCGCAACCGGTCCATACTTGTCGTCTTCGAGGATCAACGGGTACGGACCGACAAGTTCCCATGTGCGAAAGAACGGCGTCCAGTCGATGTATTTGGAGACCGCCCGCAGGTCGATTTTGTCAAACGCACGAACACCCAGGAAACGCGGAATGGGCGCCGTATACTTCGCCCAATCGACTTTGAGTTTGTTGGCTCTCGCTACTTCCAACGTAACCCGCCGCTCCGTTGATTTGCCACGCCCATAGGATTCGGCAATCCCCGCATACTCCTTGCGCGTCGCCTCGATAAACGCGCCCCGCTGTTCGTGCGAACGCAAACTGGACGCCACACTGACCGCACGGCTGGCGTCGGTCACATAAACCGTGGCGCCACGTTTGTAGTTCGGTTCAATCTTCACCGCCGTGTGAATTTTCGAAGTCGTGGCGCCACCGATCAGCAACGGAATGTCGAAGCCTTCGCGCTCTAGCTCCGCCGCCACGTGGCACATCTCATCCAGCGACGGCGTGATCAGACCCGACAACCCGATCATGTCTGCGTTCTCGGCCCGCGCCGCTTCGATAATCCGTGCCGACGACACCATCACGCCCAGATCGACAACTTCGTAATTATTACACTGAAGCACGACGCCCACGATGTTCTTGCCGATATCGTGCACGTCGCCTTTCACCGTCGCCATGACGATCTTCCCGGCAATCTGGCGCTGCTGGCCCGATGCCAAACGCTCGGTTTCCATAAACGGAATAAGATGCCCAACCGCTTTTTTCATCACCCGCGCCGACTTCACCACCTGCGGCAGAAACATTTTACCGGCACCGAACAAATCGCCGACGACATTCATGCCCGCCATCAGCGGTCCTTCGATGACATCCAGCGGACGCTTGGCGGCGAGCCGCATCTCCTCGGTATCAGCGACGATAAACTCGTCGTTGCCGTGCACCAGCGCGTGCTTCAACCGCTCTTCAACAGTTCCATCGCGCCAAACCTCAATCTCTTCGACTTTGGTTGCCCCGCCGCCCTTGAATTTCTCGGCCGCCGCCAGCAAGCGCTCGGTCGCATCCGCCCTGCGATTCAAAAGCACGTCTTCCACCGCATCGCGCAGCTCAGCCGGAATGTCCTCATAGACCGTCAGCTGACCGGCATTGACGATGCCCATGTCCATCCCTGCGCGAATCGCGTGATAGAGAAACGCTGAGTGCATTGCCTCGCGCACCATGTCGTTGCCGCGAAAGGCGAAGGAGATATTCGAAACTCCGCCCGACACATGAGCATGCGGCAACTCGGCCCGGATGCGCCGCGTCGCCTGAATGAAGGCATTGCCGTAATCGTTGTGTTCTTCGATGCCAGTTGCCACGGCAAAAATATTTGGGTCGAAAATAATATCCTGCGGTTCAAACCCCACCTGATCGACCAGGATATCATAGGCCCGTTTGCAGATTTCAAACTTGCGGTCGGCCGTGTCGGCCTGGCCCTTTTCGTCAAACGCCATAACCACAACCGCCGCGCCATAACGCTTGCATTTGATCGCGTGTTCGATAAACGACGCCTCGCCTTCCTTCATGCTGATCGAGTTGACGATGGGACGGCCCTGCACGCATTTAAGGCCCGCTTCGATTACCTGCCACTTCGACGAGTCGATCATCACCGGCACGCGCGCGATCTCGGGCTCGGCGGCAATCAAATTGAGAAAGCGCACCATCGCCTTCTCGCTATCGAGCAGCCCCTCATCCATATTGATGTCGATGATCTGCGCACCGTTCTCCACTTGTGCCAGCGCCACATCCAAGGCATCTTCAAACTGCCCCTCGGTGATCAGCTTGCGGAATTTGGCCGACCCGGTAACATTCGTGCGCTCGCCCACATTGACAAAATTTATCTCGGGCGTCAGCACAAACGGCTCAAGCCCCGACAACCGCATAAAACGCGGAACCTCTGTAACGCGCCGTGGCGCATGCGGCCCAACCGCCTCGGCAATGGCCTTGATGTGATTGGGGGTCACGCCGCAACATCCACCAACAATGTTCAGCAATCCATGCTCGGCAAATTCGCCCAGCTCTCGCGCCATGTAGTCCGGCGTGTCGTCATA
>JANOFD010000702.1:0-2258 GCA_031413455.1 Rhodobiaceae bacterium | reverse complement strand
CCTAGCCACGCTGTCGGTGTCGTGGTCGACGCTGGGCCGTGCGCGCAACGCCAACAAGCCTTATTCGCGCTTGTTCAAAACCCGCCGCGCCTTGCTCGAGTCGATCGACATTTCGCGTCTGACAAACATCAAATCGCACGACGCGCTGGTCGAACGCTTGAACAATCTAACCTGCATGGGCTGCCATCAATCCGGTGGCACCGCGGGCTTTCATTTGCTGGGCTACGCCGATGATCGCTATTCGCACGGCTTCAACAAGCAACAGCAAGCACTGTCGCCGCACGCCGCCGCCGAACAGGCGCGCCGCGTGGCTTATGTCGGAAGTCTGGCCGCAGGGCGCCGACCCAACACCTTCCGCCCCCATTCGAACTTCCCCGAAGCCGACTGGCCTGTCGCAGGCGGCGTCACATACAAACCCGCAACACTCGGACAGTCGTGCGTCGCCACCAATGACTTCGCTGGCGCGCCGACTTGCGCCCCCATCGACGGCCAACCCACCACATGCCAACGCACGGTGACATCGAAGACCGAGCCGGTGCTGTTCGGCGAATGCGTGGTCAAGGGTGGACGTGCCTCGGCCGGTGCCGTGTGCTGGAAAGGCGAAGTCTCCGAAGTCGCAACCCTGCCGCAGGATCGCGGAGCGATTCCCGCCTACAATCTGTTCGCGTTTCAAGACAAATGGAAATTCGGCGGTTCGGCCTACACAGGTGGCGAGGTCAGCGGCCTGCGCTGTGTGCTGCCGCAAAGCGGCGCGCCGCTCGGCCGCGCTAGCCGGGATTGCTCGATGGATGAAGAGAATTTCAAAGGGCTTGATGCTGTCCGGAGAATCCCACCACAGCTCTGCGCCAACCAGGGCGGCAACGGCTTCGACTTATGCGCGGCGGCGAGCAATTCCGGCGCATGCCTGGAATCGCGCGTCGTGCGCGGTATGCTAGACACCTGCACGCCATCGCGCGCCTGCCGTGAAGACTACATCTGCCAAAAATTTCCCGAGTACAAAAAGATTTCAGGCACTTTTTACGGCAACAAAAAAGCGGGCAAACCTGTCAACCGCTCAACGCCGGATAAAATCGACGGCCAAGCGATCCGCGATTTGCACCAAGCGGAAGCCGGCTTCTGCGTCCCAACCTACTTCCTTTTCAATATGCGCTTGGATGGCCACCCTAGCCCGGCGACGGGCCAACCGCCCGGCCAACCCAGAATCGATCGCACCCAACCTGTGCGCGGTTACCGATAAAAACGCTCACGCGCTCTTACGCAAAAAATGATCCGCCACGATCTGCGCAATCGCCATCGTCACGCGCTTGCCGGTCGGGATATCGAGGAACTCGTTCGGCCCGTGCGCGTTAGAGTGCGGTCCGAGCACGCCGGTGACCACAAACTGCGTGTCGGGAAACTTCTCGCCCAGCATGCCCATAAACGGAATACTGCCGCCCTCGCCCATGTAAACAGCGGGTTTGCCGAACGCCATCTCAGACGCGCGCGCAACCGAAGCCTCCAGCCACGGCGCCAGCGCCGGCGCGTTCCACCCGGTCGATCCGCGATCAAGCTTGACCTCGACCTGGGCATTGTAGGGCGCGTCCTTGGCCAGAACTTTCGTCGCAATATCGACAGCCTTCTGCCCGTCCATCGTTGGCGGCAAACGCAGGCTCAGCTTCAGCGTCGTGAACGGCAGCAACACATTTCCAGCGTCGGCAACTGACGTCAGACCATCCGCACCAATCACCGCAAGCTGCGGCCGCCAGGTCCGGTTCAAGACCAACTCGGTCAGATCGTCGCCCATCGGCAATGTCCCACCCGCAAGCGGCAGCTTCGCATAGACTTCCGGTCCCAGCACTTTCGCGGCCGCTCGCGCCTGTTCGATGCGTTGCGGTGGAACCTGCACATAAAGCTCATCAAGCAGAACACGCCCGGTTGCCTCGTCTTCGATCCGCGACAACAAATGACGCGCAATCCTAAAACTTGACGGCACCACCCCCGACGCATCACCCGAGTGCACGCCTTCGCTCAACACCCGCACCGTTAGCGTACCCATCACAAGCCCGCGCAGTGACGTCGTCAGCCACAACTGGTCGTAATTCCCGCAGCCCGAATCCAGACAAATCACCAGTGACGGCTTGCCGATGCGCGCCGCCAGGTGATCGATATAAAACGGCAAATCGTAACTGCCTGATTCCTCGCACGCTTCGATCAAGATCACGCAACGCGCGTGACTTACACCCTGATCCTTCAGCGCCAACAGCGCCGTGATCGCGCCG
>JANOFD010000701.1:0-5295 GCA_031413455.1 Rhodobiaceae bacterium | reverse complement strand
CCGCGAAGGATTGCGCGACACGCCGGCGCGAGTCGCGCGTGCGTTCGAGGATTGGTTCTCCGGCTATGCCACGGATCCGGAGGATTACCTGACGCGGACCTTCGAAGAAGTCGAAGGCTATGACGAGATGGTCGTCCTGCGAGGGATTCGTTTCGAATCGCATTGCGAACACCATTTGGCGCCGATCATCGGGCACGCGCACGTTGGATATCTGCCGTCGAACCGCGTGGTCGGAATCTCGAAGTTGGCGCGCGTTGTGGACGGCTATGCGCGCCGCCTCCAGGTTCAGGAAAAAATGACGGCACAGATCGCCAATTGCATTCAAAGGGTCCTGGTGCCGCGCGGCGTAGCGGTGGTCATCGAAGCGGCGCATCAGTGCATGACGACGCGCGGAGTTCACAAGCCGGGTGTCGGCATGGTGACGAGCACGATGCTGGGCGCCTTCCGCGAAGATCCGATGTCGCGGCGCGAGTTCTTGGCCGTGATCGGAAATCCCTCTTCACGGCAGGAGGGTTGAGTATCATGACGAACCGACTGCTTGCGGTCATGCTTGTAAAATCGCTTCCAACCTACGTTAGATCGTTTGAAGGGTGGGGTCGAAGTTAGGCGAGATTTAGCACTCATCCGGCCATATCCGCTTGAGATAGGGAGGCGGCAAGTTGATGGGAAGCTGTTTTCGGCTCATTCGGCTCGCCTCGCCCGAGTGCGCGCCGATACACGTCGGCGCGCTACGCGGCGCTAGATCCGCTCAATAATAATCGCGGGGGCCATGCCGCCGGCGGCGCACATGGTGACGAGGCCGCGCTTGAGGTTGCGGCGTTCCAGTTCGTCAAGCACGGTGCCGATGAGGATCGAGCCCGTGGCGCCGATGGGGTGGCCCAGCGCCATTGCGCCGCCGTTGACGTTGACCTTGGCGCGGTCGAGCTTCAGGTCGCGGATGAATTTTTCGGCGACGACGGCGAAGGCTTCGTTGATCTCGAACAGATCGATGTCGTCGAGCGTCAGGCCCGCTTTTTCCAACACTTTGCGGGCGGCGGGCACGGGCGCGTTGAGCATCAGGGTTGGGCTGTCACCCATGTTCGCCCAAGCGACGATGCGGGCGCGCGGTTTCAGACCGTGCTTCTTGGCGTAGGCGCCAGAGGTCAGCAACAGCGCGGCGGCGCCGTCGACGACGCCCGACGAATTGCCGGCGTGATGGACGTGCTTGATTTTCAGATCGGGATAGACCTGGCGCACGAGGCCGCCCAAGGTTGTGCCCGCTTTGTCGAAAGGAAATTCAGCCATCGCTTCGAAAGCGGGCTTGAGCGATGACAGGCCTTCCATGGTCGTTTGCGGGCGCGGGAATTCTTCGTGGTCGAGCGCCAGCGTGCCGTCTTCCTTGTAGACGGGCACAACGCTCTTCTTGAAGTGACCACCCTTGATGGCGGCGTCGGCGCGTTGCTGGCTGACCAGCGCCAGTTCGTCCAGGGCCTGGCGCGGAATGTTTTCGAGTGTCGCGATCGCGTCGGCGCACACGCCTTGATGCGTTTGTGGGTGGCGCGCGCGCAGGCGAAGGTTGCCCGCATCCATCAGGGTGACTTCACCGGAGGGATCACGCAGCGAGCTTGTGTAAGACATCATCTCGGTGCCACCGGCGATGACGACATCTTCCATGCCCGAAATGATCGAGGCGGCTGCGATGTTGACGGTGGTGATGCCAGAGCCGCAAAAGCGGTCGAGTGTCATGCCGCTAGCCTTGACGGAGTAGCCGGCATCGAGGGCGGCCATGCGGCCCATGTCCATCGCCTGTTTGCCGCGCTGGGTGGATGTGCCCCAGATGATGTCGTCGACGTCGGCGGTGTTGAGATCGTTGCGCTTGGCAATGGCCTTCAGCACCGTCGCTGCGAGTTGTTGCGGATGGACCTCGGCCAGTGCGCCTTTGCCGATTTTGCCGACGCCGCGTGGTGTGCGGCAGGCATCGATGATGTAAGCGTCAGCCATAGTCGGTACTCCTCAATTGCGGTTGCTTTGTTTCTAGCGGGAGTTGGGAGCGCGGGCAAGGAAATGGAAACGCCCGGCGGCGGCTGCCGCTACGGTCGGCGAGCGCTGTCGCCAAAGTTCACGAAAATGCTACAGTGGGGCGCGGATTGGAGAACTTCATGTTTGCAGGAAGGATTTGGTGGATCACGGGGGCGTCGTCGGGAATCGGCGGCGCGCTGGCAGAGGCGCTGGCCAAACGAAAAGCGAGGCTGGTCTTGTCGGGCCGCAACGTCGAGGCGCTCAACGATGTCGCCAAGCGCTGCGATGTGCCCGCGCTCGTCTTGCCGTTCGAGGCGACCGACTTTGCCACAATCCTCGCGACCGTCGAGAGCGCGTGGGCGTGGGCTGCGCGCGAGGGCGGGCCCATCCACGGGCTCGTCAACAATGCGGGCATCTCGCAGCGCTCGCTTGCGGTCGACACCGTCTTCGACGTCTATCAGCGCATCGTGGCGGTCGATCTTTTGGCGCCCATCGCGCTGACCCAGGCGCTGCTGCCACGGATGGTGGCGGCGGGCAGCGGACATATCGTTGCGATTTCCAGTGTGGCTGGCATCGCCGGCGTGCCGTTGCGCAGCGCCTACTGCGCGGCGAAGCACGGCCTGATCGGCTATCACGACAGCGTGCGCGCGGAGACCGCGCATCAGGGGCTTCAGGTCCTGGTCGTAGCCCCCGGTTCGGTCAAGACCAACGTGTCGAAGAACGCGCTCGACGCGAACGCGAACACGCGCGGCGTGAGCGACACGGCGATCGACAACGGCATGGACGCGCAGGTGGCGGCCGAGCGCATTCTGGAGGCGGTGAGCGTGGGCAAGCGCGAACTCATTCTGGCTGAGGGCGTGGAAGCCGAAATCGCCCGCCTGCGCCGCGCCGACCCGGAGACGCTGTTCGACCGCATGGCCGGGCTCGTGGCTGCGGGTTACGCGCAGCAGATGGGGGCCCAGGGGAAGGGTGGATCGACTGGATGAGGCGCGATCGTGGGATGAACTGGGTTGAGGAGTTGCTTGGGCCTCTCAAGAAGTCTGCGCACGAGTGGCAGTTCCCTGAGGAAGCGACAGACGAACTGATTTGTCGTGCGGAAGCTAAGCTGGGGTTCGTTATTGGTGACGACTACAAAGATCTTTTACGGTTCTCTAGCGGGCCCTGTATAGGTCGCGACGGTTTTGCCGAATTCACTTCAGTGTTGGAGCACGGTCCGCGGAGCTACACAAACGTGATGGGTGAACCGGCCGTCACCCGGGGCTGGCTGCCTGTGACGACCGATGGGTGCGGCAATTACTTCGTCATTATGAGGTACCCAAACGCGAAAGGCAGACCAGTGGCGTTCTTCGAATCGAGCCATTCGAGTGATATACCCCGGTACTTCGTCGCCAGCAGTTTTCGGAAATTTCTGTTGTTTTGGGTCGCCGATCACGGTCGAGCTATGTCTGGGTGGCCTTTTGAGATTGAAAAGTTCCGGTTGCATGATCCCATCTTTCTCTCTGAAGTTGAACCGGCCGCGCACCCGTGGAACAATTAGAAGAATTTTGGGGTCGGAGTAAACTTCGTCGGATCAACCCGTCGCGCATTCGTGCCAAGAGCGGGCAGGGGAGCGTGTAAAGAAATCACGCGGAGCCGCGGAGGCGCGGAGTTTTGCGCAGGAATCCTTTGCTCTCCGCGTTCTCCGCGGCTCCGCGTGACATTCCTTCACGGCCTCGGATGCCTGCGGTCCCAGGACGTGCTGCACCTCCGCTGGCTCGAGGACGTCTGAAGGGAGGATCGATTTTGCCAGGCGCTGGCTCTCCTGCGCGGGACCCGCTATCGTCGGTGCGGAATTCGGACATTCATCTCAGGCATAAGGATTGAGTTGTGGCCACGAAACTGAATAGCGATCCCCGTATCGATCCGCGCATCAAGGCCCTCTTGGGCGGCGCGCCGGATTTTGCGCCTGCGGGTGATGTGGCGAGCCGCGAGGTGCTGCTGGCCGAAGAGAACACGGACGCGTCGAAGGCGCGCGTGGCCATGCTCCAGATGATGTTTCAGATGTGCGATAACGAAGACGTCGCGCCGTCGAAGGGCCTTGCGATAACCACGGAATCATTTCGCTCGGAGCCCGACGGCAACACCATCAAGATTCAGTATATCCGGCCTGATACGGCTGAACGCTTGCCTTGCGTCTATTACATTCACGGCGGCGGCATGCAGTATTTCTCGTGCTTCGACGGCATGTACAAGGCTTGGGGCCGTATTCTCGCGGCCCAAGGCGTGGCGGTCGCGATGGTTGATTTCCGCAACGCATTGCGCCCGTCGTCGGCGCCGGAAGTGGCGCCATACCCGGCGGGCTTGAACGACTGCGTGTCGGGTGTGAAGTGGGTGGCGTCGCACGCAGACCGGCTCAACATCGATGCGAGACGCATTATCGTCGCGGGCGAAAGCGGCGGCGGAAATCTGACACTGGCCACGGGGCTGAAGCTCAAGCGCGACGGCGATATCGGTTTGGTGAAGGGACTTTATGCGCTGTGTCCCTATATTGCCGGGCAGTGGCCGCTGCCGCAAAACCCTTCGTCGAGCGAGAACAACGGCATTCTGCTTGAGTTGCACAATAATCGCGGGGCCATGTCGTATGGCATCGAGGCGTTTCGCGCGCGCGATCCGCTGGCCTGGCCGGGCTTTGCCGGAGATGGCGACGTGAAGGGTTTGCCGCCTACCGTTATTCACGTCAACGAATGCGATCCGTTGCGCGACGAAGGTATCGGCTTTTACCGGCTGTTGCTGCGCAATGACGTGAAGGCGCGGTGCCGTCAAGCGATGGGCACCACGCACGGGGTGGAGCTGTTCGCGATCGCCTGCCCCGACATCAGTTACGACACCGCCCGGGACATTGCGGCGTTTTGCAGGGGCTAGTCCGCGCTCCCAGGGTCTACGTCTTCGTCACGGTGCAGGACGAGATGCCTAGTTTGGCGAAGCTTGCGTCGCGCCAGTAGTCGCCGCCGCGGAAGCGTTCGAAGATGTCGGGTGGGAGGATGGATTTGCGCTCGATGTATTCGACCTTACGCCGGACCTTGTGCAGTCCCGGCACACCGAGCTGGGCGTCGAACTCATCGCCCGCGTCGAATTCGACGTTGGCAAAGTCGTGCTTGAAGGGGGGGAGCTCCAGCGTACGATAGATGTGGTCCATCGTGTGGCCGGGCTCACGCGCCAGGGCTTCGTAATCGACCAGGATCAGTTTTGTTGATTGTGGTCCGAAAACGGCTTCGCGCACGGCGTGCGAGGGGAAGCCCACGGTTCCTTGAAGTCCAC
>JANOFD010000700.1:0-5555 GCA_031413455.1 Rhodobiaceae bacterium | reverse complement strand
GCGGCGTCAACCGGTCAAATATCCGTCAACGAACCGGTCGAACACACGTTTGACGAGCCGGCACGCATCAAGCAAGTGAGCCTGGAGACAGACGGCGACGGAGGCTTGCTCATGCACATGACGACGGACGAGCACGCAACGATTGTCGCGCAGTTACCAGTTAATTTGGCGGCAAAGCTCGCAATCGGCTTTCCGGGCGCCTTGTTCCGCATATCAGAAGAACAGCTGGGCCACGCTCCAAGCGCCGCCCTTCATTGACGCCAGTGTTTCGTCACTGACCTATGAATCCGCACGGAGATATTGCCGGGAGATACGCTATGGCGTCACAAAGTAAACAAACAGTCCCCGTTCGCACCGGATACGCACAAGGAACACAAAGCCGGCGCGCCGATAGCGATCCGAATCTTGACCTCGACTACCAGCGATGGCGCGATCAGCAACTTGAATGCCATGATCGCGCCTATCGCGCCTGGCGCACTGAACGGGTGACCCAATACGACGAGCAATACAAGAAATGGGCTGACTCAAGGCGGGATAAATTCAATGAAGAATTTTCCAGCTGGCAGAAATCCCAAGCCGCAGCCGGCAAAACCAAAAGCGCCGCCAAAAAGCGAACGCACTAAATTTCTCGCATGCACCCATCTCCAATACAAAAAACGCCGTCATCCCGTGCGCGATGCGGAGTCCTTCGTGCCGCTTCGCAGACACAGCATTTTTTTGGCTCGCAGCATTTGGCGAACTTTCGCGTCAATGCGCGCGGGTATTTCCGAACGCACCCTTCAAGTCCCTGGCAGCGACTTCTTGAGCGGCCAAGGCCGTATCAAGAACGGCATCCATGCCAAAGAACTCATGCGTCACGCCGGCAAAAGATTTATATGTAACGTGTGATCCAGCCTTGCGAAGCTTGTCAGCAAGCATGAGGCCCTCCGACAGCAGGGGATCGATCTCGGCCGTGATCACTGTTGCGTCGGGCAAGTCCTCAAGATTGGCCTTACCCACCAGGTCGAGCATGGGGCTCGCCTTGTCTCGGTCGCTGCGTATTGTGTGTTGTACGAACCACTCCATCCCCTTCTTGCCGAGTGGCACAGCGTTCGCGTTCGTCTTATATGACTCGGTGTTCATATCGACGCCGGCAACCGGATAGACCAACAGCATGTAAACTGGACGTTGAACGTCCTGATCACGCGCCATGATCGCGACGTTAATCGCCAGGTTGCCGCCGGCAGATTCGCCGGCAACCGCAACACTGTTGGGATTTGCACCCCATGACTTCGCGTTTTGCAGGGCCCATTTATATGCATTGAACGCGTCTTCGTGCTGGGCTGGAAATTTGTGCTCTGGCGCATGCCGGTAGTCGATCGACACAACGATGGCGCCGCACTTGTTAGCCAAAGCCATGGCGGACGACTCATAAGTGTCCAAGTCGGCAATCACCCATCCGCCGCCGTGGAAATAGACGATGAGCGGCAAGCTGCTGGCGGCGCCTTTCCCGACGTCGGGCGTATAAACCCGCGCGGCCTGTACGCCGCCGCCTGTGGCATAAGTCACGTCCTTCTTTTTGACTTTCAGTTTCGCCATGAGCTCACTGGGTTCCTGACCTTGCGATACAAGAAGGGCTGCGACAGCATCCGCTGGCGTGGGCTGCAAGCGCGTGTCCTCGACCGATTGCGTCCCTAGCGGCTTAGGACCTAATTCCTGAAGCTTGGTTAACACGCGGCGCATGTCCGTATCCGAGCGCTCCATTGTCCCGGAATCGTCGGGCTTGTGGGACTGCGCCCTGGATTTTTTGGCATCAGACGAGGAGTGGTCCATAGGCTAAAATCCTTTCAATAGAGCACGGAATAATCGACCCGCTCGACGCCGGTAGATCTGGAAACGGTCCGGGGGCACCTTTGTTCCCCAACCAGCCAGCCTGTTTTTCGACTTTCAATGACCACCATCGTCCGCATTGCGGCCTGCAAGGTGCCGCGCGACCCACGCCCGCGACCGCTCAAAACCTGCGAAGTCGATCGCCTCAATTTGAACTATGCGCAACCGCGACCGGACCACAAACAGGAAATACAGCAGGCCCGTTACCGCCCCGCCCAGATGCGCGCCGTGGCCGATGGGCAGACCGCCGCCTTCGAATTGCGCGACCAATCCCACAATGTCCAGGCCAACGAACACCAGAGCGCCAACGAGCGCGGGAAGCGGAATCAAACCAAACATGAGAATCTGCGCGCGCGGATACATGAACGCGAACAACAAAATGACACCCGAAATCGCCCCTGACGCGCCAAGTGCTGGAACATCAGGACGCGCAAGCAGAAAGGCCGATACCCCGGCATGGCTCAACGAACTCACTACGGCCGCAGTCAGATAAAAGCGAAGAAACCGTCCCGATCCCAGTGTCTGCTCAACGACGGGCCCAAAGCTTAGCAGCACGAGCATGTTCAGAAAAAAGTGAAAGTACCAAACGTGCGAAAATTCCGAGGTGAGCAAGGTCCAATAGCGCCCCGCAGCCAAGGCGTCCCAACTCACCAGGAAATTGTCGGCCATGAACGGGGTCTGACCCAGGAAAAGCCAAGCGGCAAAGACGGCGCTGTTGGCAATCACAAGAAATAGAACGACGATCCATCGCATAACCTAAACCCCGTCCCCTTGCCCCAGCGCCCCAAGCCTAGCGCAATCGGCGAGCCTTTGTCGCATGACCGTTGGCTGGTCTGGGCCCTGCGACGGCAAGTCGCGCTCCCGCCGTGATCAGAAACGTACTATATATGTTCCACATGAAACGAAAGGCTTATTCACACCATGTTACTTGAAACCGACTTGCGCCGTATTCAATCCGGGTATTTGTGAACAGGACAAACAGGACAGTGTTTTAGGACAGTGTCCTGTGTCCTGTTTGTCCTAAAACATGTGGCTGGATTGGGCCATTTTTGGCGGAGAATGAGACAGCTGGCTTAACGAAAGATGCCGTTGAGGTCCAAAGGCGGCCCGCCGGCGCCAAAACAGGAAAATGTGCCGTGTTCAGCAATCTCCTTGGCTGCAATGGCGAACCCAGCCCAAGCGGTACGGGCCAGCGCCCCGCCAATACTGATCCGGCGCACGCCCAGTTCAGCCGCCTCTGCAACCGTGATGAAGTTGCCGCTCACAATCAGGTTGACCGGCTTGGGCGCCACCGCTTTGACGACCGCCGCAATGTCGTCCTTGGATTTGATCCCCGGCGCAAACAGACAGTCCGCGCCCGCGATCGCAAAGGCCTCAAGCCGGCGGATCGTGTCCTTGATGTCGGGACGCCCAGTGATAAAGCCTTCAGACCGGCCCGTGAGCAAGGCGCCCGTTTTCGAGTTGTCAATGGCCACCCGCGCCGCCTTGATGCGCTCAACCGCCAGAGCAAACTCGAACAACGGCGCACTCTTGTCGCCCGTCGAGTCCTCAATCGAAAGACCTGCAATGCCGGTCGCAACCGCGCGTTTGACATTGGCAGCCACGCCTTCGGGCTCAACCGCAAACCCGCCTTCAAAATCGGCGTTGACCGGAAGCGCCACCGCCGCGGCAAGATCCTCGATGTGCGCAAGCACCTCATCAATCCTCACGCCGTTATCCGGCCGCCCGATAGACCATGCGAACCCGGCACTCGAACTGGCAATGGCCTTAAAGCCAAGCGTCTCGAGATATCGCGCACTGCCGCGATCCCAGGGATTGGGAATAACAAAACAGCCTGATTCATGCAGGCGGTGAAACTGCGCAGTTTTGGATGTCATTTGTTGACTCGGGCGAGGGGCGACCAGGCACCATACTACCCACATTCAACAGGCATCGCATCCCCAAATCAGCGGCTCTATTGCTGAACCTCTTGATCGATGTACCGCAGAATGGAGGTCGCTTCCTGCGCCAGCGCCGTCACTTCAACCGGCACATCTTCCGGTTCGAGTTTGACCTGATTGATCAGCGTGCGCAACAAGGCAGCCATCTTCGGTGCATTGACCAGCAACCGCGCCTGATATTCCACGCGCTCAGGATAAAGATCGTACTCGGCACCTGGCACCCGCCAACCGCCCCAATCCGTTTCACCTGTCACGACATGCGGATGCGTTCCCGGATAGGGATGATGCGAGCACTCGTCGGCCGCCTTCCATTTGTTGCGCGCCCGCACCAACCGCCACTGTTCGGCAGTGCCGGCCACAGGTGTGTGCTCAATATTTTCGCCCTGCAACTCTTCGGCTCCGAAGTCGCGTCCCAGTCCGACATCATAGAAAATACGCAGCGGCTCATCGATGCCCTTCGCCCAGTGCGGCAAGACTTTGTCGACGAGTGACCATGTCCCCACAGTCTTCACGTAGACGCGTTGATTCTTATGGAATTGAGCCTTCGCCATGCCTGAACCCCTGATGCCATTTCGGCATTTTTGTTAGCAGGGCGATGGTGCAGCCGCGCCTCTTAAAGCGCGGTTAAAACCCTACTCGGCCGGCGATACACGGGGCCGGAAATAGTTGGAAACCCGCGACTTGAACTGGCCAAACTGGCCATAGAAATCCGCCATTAAGGTATACGCAACCGGAACAATCAGCAGGGTCAAGAATGTTGATGACAGAATGCCTCCGATCATCAGAACCCCCATCCCGCTGCGAAACTCGGCACCTTGGCTCGTTGAGATCGCGACCGGGATCATGCCGAACACCGTTGCCAGCTGCGTCATCAGCACGGGCCGCATGCGCCGGGCGCCCGCCTCTTCGATGGCCTCGCGGGCCCCCAGACCTCGCGTCTCACGCGCGACGTTAGCATAGTCGACCAACAGAATGCCGTTCTTCATCACCAGGCCCATCAAGGCCACCATGCCGATCTGCGCGAACATGGTCAGCGACATGCCGGTGAACGACAGCGCCGCAAAGGCGCCCACGAACGACAACGGCGCGGTCAGCATGATGATGCCGGGCTGGGAGAAGCTATTGAATTGGCTGCCAAGAACCATGTAGAGCGCCACAAGCGCGAGCAGGAACGCAAACCCGATCGCTGTTGCCGACTCTTTCATGCGCTCGGCCTGTCCGACATAGGTGCCGAAATAGCCGGGCGGGAGTTTCACCTCTTCCACGATCTTTTGCATCGCGTCGGTCGCAGTGCCGAGCGCGACACCCGGCGGCGTGTTGCCGAAAATCGTAATTGTCCGTGCCCGATTGCGCCGGTCAATCTGGGCTGGTCCCTCGTCGATCTTGAATTCCGCAATACTGGCGAGTTCGACCAGCGTCGCGTTTTGACCGCGCACCTGTATTTGGTTCAGCTTGGCGGGATCATTTCTCTGGGCTTCTTCAAGGCGCACGCGAACATCGTAGCGGTCGCCCATTTCCTCATAGGTGCCCGCGTCGATACCACCCACGAGCGCGCGCACGGTGGTGGCGAGCGGCCTGACTGCGACCCCCAGATCGGCCGCGCGCTCGCATCGAAAATGTCTCTGGGCGATTTTCTTCGAGCAAAGCCGCCCGGTGGCCAGCTCGAATTGCGCGCTGGTAGTCGGCTCTTGCTTGACCGCGTTCTTTCAATTGAGCCCTAACGACGCGCTCGCCAACGCGCATCTC
>JANOFD010000699.1:0-3697 GCA_031413455.1 Rhodobiaceae bacterium | reverse complement strand
ATCCGCGAGATCCTGGAGATGTTTGGCATGACTTCCAGGATCGTAGGCACCGGCCAACTGGCGCTCAACGCTTTGGAAAAGGAAAACTATGATCTTGTTCTGATGGACATTCATATGCCCGAAATGAACGGGGACATCGCGATCCAGCGCATCCGGACGTGCGGCAAGTCCTACGCGGACATTCCCATCATCGTGGTGACGGCAGAAGCGATGAAGGGTACGGAAGAGCATTACCTGGGTATAGGGGCCGATGGTTATGTCTCCAAGCCGATAGAGATTGCGCTGTTGACCGCGACAATCAAAAGTATCTTTGACAAGAAATCAGAGCGGGCAGCTGCGTAGCGAAGATGGAAACTGTTTTCACGCCCGAGCGCAAGGAACGATTGAGGCTGGCGCTGGCCTCCGGCTCGCGTCTGGGCGCAACAGACATGCGCCTTATCAACATCGACGATTACAAAAAACGCTTGGGCGCGCAATGGCCGAAATACAAATCCATCATTCACTCATACTTTGTCCAGGCGATTGGAGCCGAATTGGGCCCGCGCGATTTCTTTATCCAGACGAGGAACGGCTACGCGATTTTCTTCTTCGACTGCAGCTTATCGCAGGTCCGCGACATTTCCGGGCGAATCGCGGCCAAAATCGATAAGTACCTGTCTGGTGATCCTGCCTTTGCCGACCCAAAGATTGTGTGCCACGCGGTCCCCGTGGATTGCAGAGAATTACTCGCTCAGCTTGAGGTCGATCAGCGCCTGACGTCTGTTACTGCGCCCGTTACACTTCGCGCCTCCAATGCGCCGGAGCGCGTGCAAAACCATCCGTATATCTACGCGCCCCTTTGGCACGCAAAGTTGGAACGCGTCATCGGTTCGATTCATGGGCTGGATTCACCGGCGGCGCTGCGCCGCAAACCCGATCGTGAGTACTTTGCCTCCGGCATCATGTGCATGCAAGACGACGTCGCCCGGTTCAATTCTATGCTGAGTGACGCTTACAAATTGCACAAAGCAGGCCAAAGCGCGACTATACTTTTTTCGTTGAACTTCACGTCATTCTGTGAGTCACGGCTGGCTCAAGAGTATATGCAGGTCATGCGTCAGACACCTGCATCACTCTTGCAGTACTTGACGCCGCGCTTCGTGCGTATTCCCCCGGGCACGCCGCGGGCGCTTCTGGCAGGCAGCGTCGAAGTGTTGACGGCCATCTTCAAGAATATCGCCTTACAGGTGCGCCCGCCAGTCGATCCTCGCACATTGGAATACGTGCCGTGTTCAATTCTGGCCATGTCGTGGAGCGACGTCGTTCATGCGGCAGGCAATAACACGCTCGCCCGCGAAAGGGTCGTAAGGCAGTTCTGCAATACCGCCCGCGCCTTGCGGGCGAACAGCTTGATCGTCGGCATCGACTCGCCGGCGGCGTTCGAAGTTGCTGCCACTGGTAACCCTCAGTTCATGTCAGGCCATGCAGTTATACCGGCAGCAAGCGTTGCCCCAAAGCAGCACTGCGTTACATTCGCCGACATTCGCGCTGCCCACCGTCAGCGTTGCGTGCCAAGCGAGCGCGAACTCGGAAGTGATGTCGAAGCATCGGTTTAGCGCTTTTGCAGCAGCGGCATGCTGCATTCATAACTTCTGGAACGTCGTCGTATCCGAAACAGTCAAAGGCAAATGCGCTTGCCCTGGGAGCGCCGACCCTCAAAGTAAAGCTAGCTACGCTTTTTCTTCAGGCCCAGCAGTTTGCGTCCGCCGTCGGGCCAGTCTTCCAGTGTTTCGACATAGAGATCGCGCACGGCTTCGATGCGCTCTTCGAGGTCGTCGAGGGTCCAGTCATGCGTGGAGATGGGCGGTAGGACGGTGACTTCGATTGTACCGGGGCGCATGAAGAAGGCGTCGCGGCTGCCGATGTCGTCGGCGTTGCGGATGACAATGGGAACGATCGGGATGCCCGCCGTCATGGCGATGCGAAAGGCGCCTTTCTTGAAGGGCAAGACCTCGCGCGTTTTGGCGCGGGTGCCTTCGGGGGCGATGACGATGGAGATGCCTTCGCGCGTCAACCGGGTGACCTGCTTGAGGGCTTCGACGGATTTTTTCGCGTCCGAGCGGTCGATAAAGGCCACCTTCATCAGACGGCCGGCCGGACCCATGATGGGATGGCGTTCGAGTTCTTTTTTGGCAACGCCCGTGAAATCGACGCGGACAATTTTTCCGACGATCAGAGCGTCGAAGTTGGTGCGGTGGTTGAAGATGAAGACGGCCGGGCGATGTGACCACAGGTGCTCTTCACCATCGACATTGATTTTCACGCCGGCGAAGGCGTGAAGCACATCCGTCCACGCGGGCGTCATCACGTTCATGGCGGCGCGAACATCGTTGTTCAGGAATCCTGCGGCGGCTGCGAGTGTGGCGATGGGACCTGCAGCGGAGAGTGCTGCCACAGTGCGACCGACGGTTTCCAGGCTTGGCCTGCCCCGGCTGTTGAAGCGCAAGACCGGCCAGTTGTGAGCGCGCGCCACGCCTTCCAAACCCGATTGCGGGTTGGTGGGGCGCGGGTTGCCGACACTCTTCATCAGCGGCACTTCTTCGTTGCCATCGGCGTAGAAATACGAGCGCGTGAGATCGAGGCGTAGTTTCCTGGCAAGCGTTTTGACGGCGTTGGCTTTGCCTTCGCCCCATAGAGGTGCTGCCAGCGGTTTGCCAGTCATGCGGCCATCGACGACTTCGAAGCGCGTACACAAGACATTGTCGATGCCGAGATAACGCGCGGGCGGTTCGACCTGAAATGGCGTCGCCGACGATGCCAGGATCAGCGTATGGCCCTTGGCGCGATGGGCGTCGATGCGGCGCTTCATTTCGGGAAACAGACGATCAACGATGCGCGCCTTGAACAGCTTTTCGCCTTCGATCATCAAGTCGCGTTCGTTGCGGCCCTTCCAGTTCGCGGCGGTGAAAGCGATCAGGTCGTTAAAGCTTGCGGCGCCCAACGCACCGCGCACCGCAATATTTGCCAGGCCCAGAAATTCCCGGGCACTAACCTGACCGCGCATGATGCGGGCCTGGGCCATGTCGAGTGCGGAATAGCCCGCGATGAGTGTGCCATCAAAATCAAAGACCGCAGCGATCGATTTGCCGGATGGTCCTTGTTCTATTTCTTCGATGGAGCCGGGGCGCGCGGGTTTGGCTGCTTGTGCCGGTATGCGCGGCTTGGCCGTCAATTTTTTTTTGGCCAGTGCTGGCTTTTCTAGTTCGGCGGTCATCGGCCCCTCGACGCTCGTCACTTGAGCCTAAACCTCAAGCGCATGGCCGGTCAAAGTGAATGCGCGAAGAACATAGGCAAGAAATCGTAAAAAATCGAAAACACGGGCGGCGGCGCAGATTAGCAACCGCTTAACCGGCCAGAAAATCAGCCACGAGAGCGGGCCTGGCTGGCAACTTGTCCAAGAGCGCGATCAATTCGCCGCGCGCCTGGGCGTTCGATAACTGGTGGCGCTCGGCCAGGATCAGCTCATTCTTGAGCGAGTGTTCCAGGCCCACCAGTTCTGTTACCCGGACTTTGTAGCCGTTGGCTTCGAGGTAGAGCGCGCGGATGACGTTGGTCAGGTTGCTGGCAAATTCACGGCGCTGAATGGGATGGCGCCAGAGCTGGTGCAGGGAGTGGTGGCTCTGAGCTTCGAGTTGACGCGAGACTTCAGCCTGGCAGC
>JANOFD010000698.1:0-2893 GCA_031413455.1 Rhodobiaceae bacterium | reverse complement strand
TGGCATGGCCATAGCGAAAGTGGACCAAGACCGGTGCTGCGCTGCAGGACCAATCGGTGGACGACAGTTCGTATTCGTCGACGGAATCGACGATCGAGTAATCCTGTGTGCCGTCCGGATGCTTCAGCGGGGTGATGATGGTGCGCACAAGGCGGATGGTGCCGGAGATTGTGACCGTCGTTTGGCTATCGGGTTTGCACGCGGCGTCGTTGGCGCTGGCTGGCGCGGGTGGGTTCGCGCCCAAGAGTCCCAACACCTGCGCCAGCATGAAAAATAGTTTCCGATTAAGCATGGCAGGTCCTGTTCCGGGTTGAGTTGCAAGGAGCGAACCTACACCATGACACATGGCGGTTGAAGGCACGCGCGGGTCCGAGCTAAACTTAGGCCATGACCGAGTTCACACCTTTGGCTTCGAGCCTTGGCGGCGCGCTGATTGGCGCGGCTGCTGTTCTTTTGATGGCCACCAATGGCCGCGTTGCCGGGATCAGCGGTATCGCTGCCCGCGTGCTGCCGCCTTACGGGGACCGTGAGACCGGGGCGCGGGTTGCGTTTGTTGCCGGGCTGGTGTTGGCGCCGTTGCTGTACATGGCGCTGGGCGGCGTGGTGTTGCAAACCGTTTCGGCGAATTTTCCGCTGCTGGCGATTGCGGGTTTGCTGGTTGGGTTCGGCAGCGCCTATGGCGGCGGCTGCACCAGCGGGCATGGGGTGTGCGGACTTTCGCGGCTGTCGAAGCGGTCGCTGGTGGCGACGGCGGTGTTCATGGGCGTGGCGTTTGTCACGGTGTTGATCAGGAGGCATGCACTATGAACGCGCGGATGGTTTCCGGCCTTGTGGCGGGGTTGATCTTCGGCCTGGGGTTGATCATTTCGGGTATGGCCGATCCGGCGAAGGTTCTAAATTTTCTGGATGTGTTTGGCAGTTGGGATCCGAGCCTCGCGTTTGTGATGGGTGCTGCGGTCATTGTAACAGGCGCCGGGTATCGCATGGCGTTCTTGTCGCCGAAGCCGCTGTTTGATGACACCTTTCACATGCCGCTTGCCAAAGCAGTCGATACGCCGTTGCTGGCCGGCGCGGCGCTTTTCGGACTGGGTTGGGGATTGTCGGGATTTTGTCCAGGCCCAGCGCTGACCTCACTCGCGTTGGCCGCCGATGGCACACTGGTGTTTGTGCCCGCGATGGTGATCGGCCTGTGGACCGCACGGTTTACGCCGAAGGTTTAACCGGTTAAGGCTTTGGAGATGCAAGTCGATACCGAGTCTGCCGAACAACTATTGCGAAGCGCAGCTGAGGCTGAGCGTACCGGGGAAGCTTCGCGCGCGGCTGAGTTGTTGTTGCAGGCCTTGGAGGCGGCGGGGGCCGATGCTGAGGCTTTGCTGGCCATCGCGGAGGCGCAGATGCGGTTGAAGCGGCCCAGGCTGGCGCTTCAGGCGTTTGAGCGGGCGGTACAGGCGGCGCCTCACAACGCGACGGTGTTTTTTCGCCGCGGACAGTTTTTTGCGCAGACCCGTCAGCACGCGGCTTCGGTGAAAAATTTCGAACGCGCGGTGCAGCTTGAGCCCAGGCGGTTTGATATTCTGATGGGTTATGGGGCGGCGCTTTCGGCTGACAATCAAATTCCGAAATCGCTGGAAGTGTTTCTGGCGGCGCGCAAACTCAACCCCAGTCATACCGGTGTGTTGAGCAATTGCGGCTGGTTGCTGTGTCAGTTGCAGCGCTATGACGAATCGTTGAAATGCCTTGATCGCGCCTTGGACATTGAGCCCGGTCATGCGGGAGCACGCTGGAACCGGGCGTTGTGCCTGCTCACCATGGGGCGTTTTGAAGACGGGTTTGCCGACTACGAAGCGCGGATGACGATCAATGATGCGCGCTATGAACGCCTGCGCAAATACGAGGCGCCGTTGTGGCGCAAGGGCGAGCCGGTGGCGGGCAAGCGCGTGTTTCTCTACACCGACCAGGGTCACGGGGACACACTGCAGTTTATCCGCCTGGCGCGCAATCTGATGCGCATGGATGCCGAGGTGATTGTCGAGGTTCAGGCGCCGCTGGTGGAACTTTGCACGACGATGCATCCGGATTTGCGCGTTATCGCGCAGGGCGCAACGCCACCGGCTTTCGATTTGTTCTGCCCGATGCCATCGCTGCCGCATCGCCTGGGACTGACGGTTGAGACGATCCCGGCGCGGGTGCCGTATCTGGTTGCCGAGCCCAGCCTTGCTTCGGCCTGGCGCGGGAAACTGGGGAAGCTGACGGGGCGCATGAAAATTGGCGTGACGTGGGCCGGTAATCCGCAACACTTCAACGATGCCAATCGCTCGATTGCGCTGGAGCGGCTGTTGCCGGTCCTGGAGACGCGAGGGGTGTCGTTCGTCAGCCTGCAAAAGGAGTTGCGGCCGGGCGATGACGATCTTTTGTCGGACGTCCCGATTTTCGATCAAACAAAGTCGTTGCATTCGTTCAACGATACGGCGGCGTTGGTCTCGCAGCTTGACCTTGTGATCTCGGTCGATACGTCGGTGGCGCATCTGGCCGGTGCCTTGGGCAAGCCGGTTTGGATCTTGCTGCCCTATGCCGTCGATTTCAGATGGCTTGCGGGACGCGCCGACAGCCCATGGTATCCGACGGCACGGCTGTTTCGCCAGCCGAAGTTCGGAGACTGGGAAAGCCCCATTGCTCAGGTACGCGCGGGTCTGGCCGCAGCTTTACGATAGGCCCTCGTTCAATCGTAACGGCCGTTGTCTTCTTCGTTGTAGTTGTCGTCTTGCTGTGAATTGGCAGCGACGGAACTGCCGTTTCCATTGCCATTGCTGTTTTCGAGCGTGTTGCCGTTGGCGTCCATGGCGGGTTGTGGGCCGGCAAACAGCCGGTCGATCTTGCCGGGATTGGGTTCACC
>JANOFD010000697.1:0-3154 GCA_031413455.1 Rhodobiaceae bacterium | reverse complement strand
GTTTGTAGCGTTTCCATGTTTTTTCCTTGGATGGCAGGAGGGTTTACCCGCCTGGTGCCAACGCCAGTGGCCGGGCGCAGCAACCGGGCCGGTCTCTCCGGTATGGTTGCTGCACTGAGTTAACGCGCGACACTGGATATGAGTTCCCGGATGTGGAACTCTCTACTGCAGATCGATGGTGGAACGGCGATTTTGCGGTTCCTTCATGTTGTCGCCGGTTTGAACCAACAGCTCGGTTTCGCCCTGGCCGGACGCTGTAATTTTGGTCGATTCGATACCCTGTCCGACAAGTTCCTGGCGCACCGTGCCCGAACGGCGCTCGGAAAGCTGCTGGTTGTAGTGTGGCGAACCAACTGTGTCAGCGTGTCCAACCACGACGATTTGCGCAGAGCCGAGTTGCTTGGCAGCTGCGGCAGCGTCGGCAACGACACGTTGCGCTTCAACAGTCAGGTTCGATTTGTTGAAGCCGAAGAAGACAAGAAACTGCTTTGGCGCGGCCGGTGCTGCAGATTGCGGCGGTGGGGCTTCAACCATTGGCGGCATCACGGCAACGCTTCGCACTTCATCGGGATAGAGGTCGTAACGAAGTCCAACCGTCACAGTATGATTCTGAATGTCATCTGTTTGGTAGAAATCGGAGTGGCCTAAATGCCGCCCCTGAAACTCGGACGCATCTGATCGCAAGTAGCGATAGTTCAGCGTAAGATCCATGCGCGAACTGGCCGCATAACTCAGCCCGGCGATGCCTTGATAGGCAAATCTGGTGTCTTCGTCTTGATCGAGAACGCCGTCGTCGAATTCGGCGTGCACCGCTCCGGCGCCTGCACCCAAACTAACCGTCATGCGATTGGTGACCGGGATGTCATACAGCGCATTCACCATCAGCGAGGTAGAATTGAGCTCGCCACCCGGGGCATTGGAGACTCCGTTGATGGCATCGATATCATTGTGGCGATAGCCGAGTTCGCCTTCCAAACGCCAATTGTTTTGGAAGGCATAGCCGGTCGTGGCGATACCGGCCCAGCCGGTGTCGAATTCAATGTTTGCGGGCCCTGTGGTGGGCAAACTGGTGCTGAACGTGGTGTCATTGTCAGACACCCAATTTGCGCCACCCTCCAGGCCAATATACCAGCCTTTGGAAGGGTCGGCGTTTGCAGATGCAGTAACACCGAAAGCGACACTTCCAGCAACGATGAGCAACTTGGCACGCATTTTAACTACCTCGGATTTGGAGACGGGACGCGGTTAAAACGGGTGGAGCGGGTAATAGTTCCTAGGCAGGGACATGACGAATTTGTAAGGCGCCAGGCCGCGCTTACTATCCTGCAGCGCGGGAACACTCTCAGGGTTGCAGGCGTTCTCCATATCTCAGGGTCCCCCTGAAAGAGGAATACACTCCCATGAAACTCAAACCCATTCTGATGGCGGGTGTCGCGACGGCGGCTCTCTCCGGCGCAATCATGACATCTGCGCTTGCCGCCGATGACCAAGTCGAAGAAACGCGCGCGCTGAACCTTCAGGCGCTCGCGGACGCGCGGAGCGAAAATGGTTCCACGATGCCCATGCCCATGCCCATGCCGAAGCCGCCCACAACCACCGATGACAAACGCGAAGCGGACGGCCAAGGCGGTCCCAATTTCGAAGGCCCGCCCGGACCCGACGACATGGGCATTGACGATTCTACCGACGCTGACGACGACGAAGAGGAAGACAATTCCGGCGAAACGCCCCCGCCGGACGAAATCCTGCTGCATTGAGTACTCGCTGCATTGAGTACTCAACGTCCATTTGCGGTTAAGATCATGGAGGCTTGCATTGCGCGATCCAACCAATGCGGCGTCCGAAGCGTTCACCATTGACCTAAGACAAGGAACCTCTTCATGAACAAATTCACCTACCGCGTCTTTGCCGCCAGCGCACTGTGCGCCGCTGGCTTGGTCGCAACGGCAATGCCTGCAGCGGCGCGAGATCGCGGAGATACAAACTTCTCCATTTCGCTCGGCAATGTGCAGTTCGGTTATTCCGACGGCTACTACGATAACAATCGCCGCTGGCACAACTGGCGTAACGATGAGAAGCGCAATTGGTACCGGCAGAACCACGGCCAAAACTACAATCAGTATGAGCGCGAGCGTGATCGCGACCGATACCGCCGCGATTGGCGCGACGGCAGACGCTCGGACTGGCGTGATGGCCGCCGCAACGTAGACTTCTCAGTAGTGCTTGGTAATGTGCAGTTCGGATATTCTGACGGCTATTACGATAACAATCGCCGCTGGCACCGCTGGCGCAGTATCAACCACCGCAATTGGTATCGTCAGAACCACCGTGACTCGTATTACCATATGCGCAGGGTACGTGATCGGGATCAGTATCGTCGCGACTGGTTGCGCGGCAGGCACTCGGACTGGCGTGGCAACGGGCGTGACAGAGGCGAAGTCGATTTCTCCGTTTCGCTCGGCAATGTTGTGTTCGGATATTCCGACGGCTACTACGACAGCAATCGCCGCTGGCATGGCTGGCGCAACGACAATGAGCGCAATTGGTACGAGCGTAACCACCGTAGAAACTATTATCAAATGCGCCGCGAAGACGACGACCATCGCAACCGCCGCGATTGGCGCGACGGGAGACGCAACGACTGGCGCGACAATGTTGGCGACTGAATAGCTCCGCTTCGCGAAACCTCGGCAACCGAAAGGCTGCCGGGGTTTTTTGCGCGCGCAAACCTCTAATCGAAGCAAAAGCCTGTCATTGGCCGGGCCATTGCCAGTTCCGGATTTCCGGCATGTCTTCTCCATGAACTCGAATGTAGCGTGTGTGCTCGGCAAGTTTGTCGTGCATTGCTCGAACAAATGCGCTGCCAACCAAACCGGGATGAGGAATTCGTTCGAGGGCGTCGATTGCAAGGTGAAAGCGGTCGAGCATGTTGAGAACGGTCATGTCGAACGGTGTCGTCGTGGTCCCTTCCTCCCTGTATCCGTGTACATGAAAGTTATGATGATTGGCGCGGCGATAGGTGAGCCGGTGGATGAGCGCCGGATATCCGTGAAAGGCGAATATGACCGGCTTGCTGGTCGTGAAGATCGCATCGAAGTTGGCGTCACTCAGGCCGTGCGGGTGCTCGTTATCGGGCTGCCGGCGCCGCCGACGC
>JANOFD010000696.1:0-2191 GCA_031413455.1 Rhodobiaceae bacterium | reverse complement strand
GGTCTGACGATTGCCTCGGAGCGGCCGGGGCACCGGATGATGGAGACTTGGCATCCGCTGGGACCGGTTGGCGTGATCAGTGCGTTCAATTTCCCGGTGGCAGTGTGGGCGTGGAATGCGGCGCTGGCGCTGGCATGCGGGGACAGTGTGTTGTGGAAGCCGTCGGAGAAGACGCCGCTGACGGCCGTGGCGACGCAGAAATTGTTCGAACGCGCGGTGGCGCGGTTTGGCGATGCGCCGCAGGGGCTGTCGCAGGTTATCCAAGGCGGGCGCGCGGTTGGTGAGCAATTGGCGGCGGATGCGCGTGTTCCGTTGATTTCGGCGACCGGTTCGACGCGTATGGGCAAGGCCTTGTCGCCTGTTGTGGCGGCGCGGTTGGGGCGGACGATTTTGGAACTGGGCGGCAACAATGCGATGATCGTGGCGCCGTCGGCCGATCTGAAACTGGCCGAGCGGGCGATTACGTTTTCGGCCGTCGGCACAGCAGGTCAACGCTGTACGTCGTTGCGGCGCGTGTTTGTGCATGAGTCGGTTCGCGAGACGCTGGTTTCGCGCTTGAAGAGCGTCTATGGCGCAATCCGCGTTGGCAACCCGCTTGAAGACGGCACGCTGGCCGGGCCACTGATCGACAAAGCGTCGTTTGACGGTATGCAGGGGGCGCTGGCGTCGGCAAAGGCGCAAGGCGGCAAGGTGACGGGTGGCGAGCGTGTGTTGGCGGACCAGTTTCCTGATGGGTATTACGTGCGCCCGGCCATTGTGGAAATGACGGCGCAAAGCGAAATCATGAAGCACGAGACCTTTGCGCCGATCCTGTACGTGATGGGCTATCGCGAATTTGATCAAGCGGTTGGTTTGCAAAACGACGTGGCGCAAGGCCTGTCGTCATGCATTTTCACGCGTGACATGCAGGAGGCGGAACGCTTCACGGCAGTGGCGGGCAGCGATTGCGGGATTGCCAATGTCAATATCGGACCCAGCGGAGCCGAGATCGGCGGCGCGTGTGGTGGCGAGAAAGAAACCGGCGGCGGGCGCGAGTCAGGCTCGGATTCGTGGAAAGCCTATATGCGCCGACAGACTGCGACGGTGAATTACTCGAATGCATTGCCGTTGGCGCAGGGGATCAAGTTCGACGCGGAGTAGGGCATGGAATCAAAAATGGGCGAGACGGATTTCAGTCCCACTTGCCGCACTCGCTCGGCGGCGATGCTCGATAGATGAACCTCGAAGACCACAAAAATCACGAAGGCCGGGTTCGATTTTTTGGTGACTTTTGTGGTTCAAACTATTTTTTCCTTCGGAGCGAAGGCCCTCATCCGTCACGGCCCACGAAGTGCGGGCCGCGCCACCTTCTCCCGCAAGCGGGCGAAGGGCTGAGATTTTTACAGATTGCCGTGTCGCTTACTAGTGAAAGTGCGTGCTAACCGTCGGACCACATGCGGATGAGGTTGGCGTGGGCTTTGGAGATCTGGTCGAACTCGCGGGTTTTCTTTTCGCGTTCGAAGAGGGCGCGGCGGGCGAGGTCGAGTTCCCAGAGGATTTCGCGCCGGTCGGCCTCGCGGACGTAGGATTGGCACCAGCCGACGGCAGCGATGCGCTCGCCCTGGGTCACCGGGGTGACACGATGAAGTGTTGTCGACGGATAGATCAGCATCTGGCCGGGGTTGAGTTTGAAGGCGCGTTCGCCGGCTGTGGTTTCCATTACAAGCTCGCCGCCCTCATAACTGCCGGGTTCGGCCAGAAACAGGGTGAAGGAAATGTCGCTGCGCAGATTGTACATGATGGGATCGTCGACGTGGGTGCCGTACTCCATGCCGTCGTTATAGCGGCTGAAGAGAAGCGGTGTGATCTGGCGCGGGCGGGCGGCGGTGCGGAATTGGCCGTTGCGCATGATGGCTTCGCTGACCGATTTGTTCAGTGGTGCGTAGTCGAGTTGGGTGCGGTCAACCTGCTGATTGTTCTTGACGAGCTTGGCATGCCAGCCTGCGGTCTTGGTGCCGTCAACGAAATTGAGGGCGTTCAGCCTGTCGCTGACTTTAATGATGTCGTCAGGGCTCAGAACGTCTTTGATAACCAAAATCATGCGCCGCATTCCTCTCCACTTGAGTCGTACAGGAATAGAACGGCTTAACCCTAAAACCAATCGACCTGTCGTTGTGCAGGCTCATTGGCATAGAATGCATGTGGGGAAAAC
>JANOFD010000695.1:0-1831 GCA_031413455.1 Rhodobiaceae bacterium | reverse complement strand
GCGCCTGCAAGGGTTTCTCGATGGATTCGAAGGCATGTGTCACGACCTTGAGGCGCAATACTGCCGCATCGTCACCCTGCCATGACGCGTATGTGGTGGCCTGCGTCTGCGGGCCGCGGCTTGCGGGCTTGAAGTTGGGAGGCATTGTCAGTAGTTTCTGTCTTGACAGAAATAACTGTCAGGACGATCCCCATGTCCCTTTCTCCGGTTATCGAAAAGGTAGTGCTCCATTGGGGTGAAATGGGAGCGCGGTGGGGTGTTAATCGCTCCGTGGCGCAGATCCACGCCTTGCTGTGGCTGAATGGTCGGGCGATGACGGCGGAGGAGATTTCCGAGACGTTAGGGATTGCGCGTTCAAACGCTTCGACATCATTGGATGAACTGCAGACCTACAAGCTCGTGACGCTGGTGCATGTCATCGGTGACCGGCGCAACTTCTATGAAGCCAAAGGCGACACCTGGGACGTTGTGCAGGCGATTGTCGATGAGCGCAAGAAGCGCGAGATCGATCCGACATTGGTAGTGTTGCGCGAAGCGCGGGCTCTGGCCGAGAGCGATGCGACGACCCCCGCAGATGTGCGAGAGCGTGTCACGGAAATGCTGAGTTTCATCGAGCGCATGACGGGTTGGTATGAACAGATGCGCCGGGTGCCGCGACCGACGCTGCAACGGCTGATCAAGCTGGGCGCGGGTGTGGCACGTTTCATCACCAGAAAGGCCAGCTGAACATGGCATCTTTGTTGTGGAGTGGTCCACGAGTGGTGTTTGAGACGCTTGATGGCCAAAGCAACGATACAATTGAACGCATTATCGGCGCGCGCGCCTGGCTGTCATTGCCTGAGGCGGTGCGGCGGCGCTTCGAGCGCGTAACGCCTGCTGCCTATCATGGCGAGACCGAAACACGCCTGAATGTGGTGGGGCGATTATTTTCATGGGCGCTGTTCCCGTTTGGGGCGCCGATTCCTGTGTTGACCGGCGTGCGTAAGGCGCTGGTGCAAGTGAACGTCAAAGACGGCGGCATGTCATGGACGCGAGTATATCGCGGGCCGCTGGGGTTGGCGTTCCAAGTGCGTTCGATCAAGCGGCCGTCGGAAGATGGGCGTTTGTTCGAATGTTGTGCGGGTGGATGGACGATGCTGCTTGATGTCTTCGCCGGCCAGGGCAGCCTCGTCTTCCGCTCGTGCAGGTTTTTTTGGCGCATGGGCGGGGTTAGCGTTGCGTTGCCGGTGTGGTTGACACCCGGCATTGCCGAAGTTCGCCACACCGAACTTGGGTCCGGTCGCTTCCGCTTTACGCTCTCGTTCGATCATCCCTGGTTTGGCCGCACCGTGTTTCAGGATGGTGTGTTTGACGACCCGCTGGAGTGACAGATGAGTGTCATCGCGCGATTGACTATTCTTGTCACAGGCGGCACCGGCTTTGTTGGCAAGGTCGTGGTGGAACGATTGTGCGCGCGCGGTGATCGCGTCATCGTTCTGACGAGAGACGCCAGGCAATCAATGGCCCTTTTTGGGGCGCGGGTGATGCATGTTGAAGCCCTATCGCATCTGCCAAAAGAAATCTGCATCGATGGCGTGGTGAACCTTGCCGGTGCGCCGGTCATCGGGCTTCCTTGGACGGCTTCACGGCGGCGGTCGATTCTGGACTCCCGTGTCGCTCTCACCAGGGCGCTGGTTGACTGGATGAAAACGCTGGATCGGCAGCCGCGCGTTTTCGTCAGTGGCTCGGCGGTGGGTTACTACGGGGAGCGTGGAGATGAGTGGTTGAATGAGGATGCGCCTTGCGGGTCGGGCTTTGCAGCCGAGCTTTGCGGGGCGTGGGAAGACGCGGC
>JANOFD010000694.1:0-1027 GCA_031413455.1 Rhodobiaceae bacterium | reverse complement strand
CACCGGCAACCGCGCCGACTACAGTGCCTACGGCCGCATTGTCGGCGCAGCCATCATACCGCGAGTAGCCAGGCCCCGGCCCGGGTCCGTCGGCGTAAACCCGCGGTCCGACGCAACCGGCAACAAGAACTGCCATCGTAGTGCTTAACAATAATCCCTTCAACATTGCTCAACCTCCATGTGAAGCCCTGATAACGTCTGTACGTGCCGCTGGTTCCACGATTTTCAACTGCCGCGTTTTGTTCCCGTTCCTTCGCCGCGTTCGATTGCATGGAACTCAATCGCTGATGCTGCGTTATCGGATCGTCATCAATTCAGTTCGCTTATGGAGGATAGTACGGCATGGTAAATTCACGAACGGCGGCGCGTAAAAAGCACAAGAATGGCAGCGAACTGAACGCCCGCGTCAACGCACTCAAGGACGATTTCGACTCTCTCCAGAAGAACGTCCGTGAGTTGTTGAACAGCCTGGGCAACGAGGCGTCTTCCGGGCTGGCGGACGCCACGGAGGCCGCATCAGAGGCGGCCAGCGACGCCGCAGATCAGTTCGGGACTTGGGGTGAAGCAGGCGCAGAGTCGGTACGAGGTGCGATCCGGACACAGCCTCTAGCAGCCATTGCATTGTCGATGGGTGCCGGCGCCCTCCTCGGTTCGTTTCTGCGTCGTTGAACTCCCGGGCGATCATGCGCGACCAAACTTCGGCGCCGATATGATCGCCCGTGTTACTTTGGTTGCGGTCGCCGTCTCGTTGGCCGGTACGGGGGTCGCCTTCTGCGGCGTGGCGATTTACCTGTCGCTATGTTTAATCGTAAGCGCACCTGCAGCAGCTGCATTTACGGCGCTCATTCTGTTTCTCCAGGCCGCTGCCAGCGCGACAATATATTTGGCGCTCTTTGCAACTCACTCGATTGCGCCGCCCCTGGTAGCGCAAACAGCGCCTTCCCAAGACACCGTGGTCACTGTGCTTGCGCAATTGGCGAAAGAGCATCCGTTGCTGGCCGTCGGCTACGCTGCGGCCTTGGGCATG
>JANOFD010000693.1:0-2466 GCA_031413455.1 Rhodobiaceae bacterium | reverse complement strand
CTGCGTTCTGCGGTGCGACTCAATTGGTGAACCAATGAGGGTTTTGTACGATCCCAAGCGAGTTTTCGACGTCATTGTAAGCGTATGCGGTTTTGTTTTTCTGCTACCGGTGTTTGTGGTGCTCGGTGCGATCGTGCGTGTTTCGCTGGGTTATCCCCTCTTATTCACCCAACTGCGGCCCGGTCTCCACGGCAAACCTTTCCGCATGTTCAAATTCCGGACCATGCGCGGTACCCGAGGTGCTGACGGGCGTTTACTACCTGACGCTGAGCGTCTTACGAAACTTGGCCGCTTTATGCGCTCGCTCAGCCTCGACGAGCTCCCCTCGCCGTGGAACGTCCTTCGCGGTGATATGAGTCTTGTGGGCCCGCGGCCACTTTTGATGGAGTATCTTGAGCTCTACACGCCTGAGCAGGCGCGTCGGCATGAGGTGCGGCCGGGGATAACTGGGTGGGCTCAGGTCAATGGGCGCAATGCTTTGTCTTGGGAGGAGAAGTTCGAGCTGGATGTCTGGTATGTGGATAACCGGACTTTCTGGCTCGATATGAAGATCCTGGCGCTGACCGTGTGGCAGGTGTTGGCGCGCAGGGGTATCAGTGCTGAGGGTCATGCCACCATGCCGCCGTTTGAGGGTACCAAGGGGCAATGAGAAAGAATCTGGTCATCGTCGGTGCCAGTGGACACCTGAAGGATGTCTCCTGGATTGTGGAAAGCCGGGCGGATGAATGGAACCTCGCTGGCATTCTTGATGACCACGCGGAGCAGGCGCGTCCGGTTTTGGCGTGGCGGGATTTTGTCGATCATTGGTTTGTGGTTGCGATCGGGTCGCCTCGCGTGCGGCAGCGCGTTGTGGCGCAGATGCAGGTCGGCGCCGCGCCACAGTTTGCGACGCTGGTGCATGCTGGCGCACTTGTGTCTTCGCAGGCGCGCATCGGGGCGGGGTCGATGATTGGCCCCGGTGCCACCGTTTCCGTAGATGCGGTTGTGGGGGCACATGTGATTTTGAACGCGAACGCCACGATTGCGCATGATGATCGCATCGGCGACTTCTGCACCATCGCGCCGCTCGCGGCGATTTCGGGGAATGTGACGCTGGGTGACGGTGTCGAGATCGGCACTGGCGCTGCCATCCGTCAGGGTGTTCGCGTCGGGCGTGGGGCGATGGTGGGGATGGGTGCTGTGGTGACGCGCGATGTCGGCGAGAACGAATGCGTGGTTGGCAATCCGGCGCGGCTTTTGAAGATGCTGCCGCCGTTTGAGGGCGGGCGATGACCCCGCGCCTCTTCCTCTCGCCGCCGCACATGAGCGGCGAAGAGCAGCGCCTGGTGGCGGAGGCGTTTGCGTCTAACTATGTGGCGCCGGCGGGGGACATGTTGAATGCGTTTGAGGCGGCGTTTGCCGCGTACACGGGCATTCCCCATTGTGTGGCGCTTTCGTCGGGGACGGCGGCGACGCATTTGGCGGTGAAGCTGCTTGGCATCGAGCGTGGTGATGAGGTTTGGGCGGCGACGCTGACCTTCATTGCCAGCATCGGGCCTGCGGTGCATGAGGGCGCGGTGCCGGTGTTTCTGGATTGCGACGCCGAGACCTGGACGCTTGATCCGCTGTTGCTCGAAGAGGCGCTGGCGAAGGCGGCGCGGGTGGGCCGTCTGCCCAAGGCCGTGATTCCAACCGATCTTTATGGCCAGTCGTGCGATCTTGATCGCATCGTGGCGCTGTGTGACGTGCACGGCGTACCGGTGATTGCCGACTCAGCCGAGGCCATGGGCACGCGCAATCGCTTGCGCCACGCGGGCGATGGGGCTCGGGTTGCCATCTATTCGTTCAACGGCAACAAGATCATCACCACCTCGAACGGCGGCATGTTTGCCAGCCACGACCGCGCCCTCGTCGACCGCGCCCGCTATCTTGCGACACAAGCGCGCGAGGGCGTTTCCCACTACGAGCACCGGGCTGTGGGTTTCAACTACAGGCTTTCCAATATTTGCGCGGCGATCGGGGTGGGGCAGATGGGGGTGCTTGAGGCGCGCGTTGCGCGGCGACGTGCGATATTTGCGCGTTATCAACACAACCTGTCGCCGCTTGCGGGCGTTTCGTTCATGCCGGAGGCGGGCTATGGGCGATCGTCGCGGTGGTTGACGGTGCTGCTGATCGATCCCGCCGCCGCCGGGACATCGGCTGAATCCGTGCGCTTGATGCTGGAGCGCGCCAACATCGAAAGCCGGCCGGTCTGGAAGCCGATGCACATGCAACCTGTCTTTGCAGGTGCGCGCGTGATCGGCGGGGCGGTGGCTGAGCGGCGCTTTGCGCGTGGACTGTGTTTGCCTTCGGGCTCGGCGATGAGCGACGCTGACGTTGATCGTGTATCGGAAATTGTCTTAACGAGTTGTCGCGCGCACTAGTCGTGGCGCTTGCATGAAGCTGTGTATTTTAACTTCTGGGTTGTTGCGTGAGCGGTGGCTGATG
>JANOFD010000692.1:0-8518 GCA_031413455.1 Rhodobiaceae bacterium | reverse complement strand
AGCTCATAAAGCGTCAGGTTGATGCGGTGGTCGGTGCAGCGGCCTTGCGGGTAGTTGTAGGTGCGGATGCGTTCGGAGCGGTCGCCGGAGCCGACCTGGTCTTTGCGGTCGGCGGCGCGGACCTTGTCGAGACGTTCGCGCTCGGCGTCGTAGATGCGCGAGCGCAGGATTTTCATCGCTTTAGCTTTGTTCTTATGCTGCGATTTTTCTTCCTGCATAGCTACAGCGACGCCGGTAGGAATGTGGGTGGTGCGGACCGCGCTTTCGGTTTTGTTGACGTGTTGACCGCCGGCACCGGAGGCGCGGTAGACGTCGATGCGCAGATCGCTTTCGTTGATCTCGATGTCGACTTCGCGGGCTTCGGGCATCACGGCGACGGTGGCCGCGGATGTGTGGATGCGGCCTTGCGCTTCTGTTTCAGGGACGCGTTGGACGCGGTGGACGCCGGATTCGTATTTGAGCTTGGCGAAGACGCCGCTGCCATTGACGGCGACGATCACCTCTTTGTAGCCACCCATGTCGGATTCGCTCTGGCTCATGATTTCGAACTGCCAGCCCTGGATCTGGGCAAAGCGCTGATACATGCGCAGGAGGTCGCCTGCGAAAATCGCGGCTTCGTCTCCGCCAGTGCCGGCGCGGACCTCGAGAAGGGCATTGCCCATGTCGGCGCTATCTTTGGGCAGCATCAGAATCGAGAGTTCGTGTTCCAGTTCGGGCAGGCGACGCTTGAGCTCGACGAATTCGTCGCCCGCCATGGCGCGCAATTCGGCGTCGGCGGTGTTGTCGGCTATCATCGTGGCGAGTTGGATCATCTCGCTGCGCATGGCCGAGACTTCTTTGGCCTTGGCGACGATAGGGCCAAGGTCGGAATGTTCCTTGGCCAGTTTGGCAAATGCTGCTCCGGCATCGGAGGCCATGCGGGCTTCGATTTCAGAATAGCGGTCAAGGATGCGCTCAATTTGGGCTGCGGCGATCATCTATTTCGCTGGCGTCAGGGTTTGCGGCGAGCGTTGGGCTTCGATTGCGGCTGCTTTCTTTTCGACCAGTTCGACGATGTGTTCGACGAGTCTTTCGTTGTTCATTTTGTGGTCGGGTTTGCCTGCGATGTAGACCATGCCCGACCCTGCCCCGCCGCCGGTGAAGGCGATGTCGGTTTGGGCGGCTTCGCCGGGGCCGTTGACGACGCAGCCGATGATCGAGAGCGACATCGGAGTCGTGATGTGCTTCAGGCGGTCTTCGATGATGGCGACCGTCTTGATGACGTCGAAGCCCTGTCTCGCGCAAGACGGACAGGCGATGATATTAACGCCGCGATGGCGCAGGCCCAGCGACTTCAAGATGTCGAAGCCGACGCGGATCTCTTCGTCCGGATCGGCCGAGAGCGAGACGCGGATCGTGTCACCGATGCCGGCCCAGAGCAGCGAGCCGATGCCGATGGCGGACTTCACCGTGCCGGACATCAGGCCGCCGGCTTCGGTGACGCCCAGATGCAGCGGGTAGTCGCAGGCCTCCGCCAGGCCTTGATAGGCGGCGACGGCGAGGAAGACGTCGCTTGCCTTTACGCTGATCTTGAACTCGCGGAAGTCGTTGTCTTCCAGCATGCGGGCGTGGTTGAGGGCGCTTTCGACCATCGCCTCGGGGCACGGTTCGCCGTAGCGTTCCAGCAGTTCGCGCTCGAGCGAGCCGGCGTTGACGCCGATGCGCATAGAGACGCCGTGATCCTTGGCGGCCTTCACGACCTCGCGCACGCGCGCGGCGGAACCGATGTTGCCGGGGTTGATGCGCAGGCAGGCGGCACCCGCGTTCGCGGCTTCGATGGCGCGTTTGTAGTGGAAGTGGATGTCGGCGACGATGGGCACGGCGACGGCGCGGACGATCGATTTCAGCGCCAGCGTCGATTCCTCGTCCGGGCAAGAAATGCGCACGATGTCGGCCCCTGCTGCCTCCAGGCTCTTCACCTGGCGGATCGTCGCCTGGATGTCGGTGGTGAGTGTGTTGGTCATCGACTGAACGGTGATATGCGCGTCACCGCCAACCTCGACGTTGCCGACGCGGATCTTGCGGCTTTTGCGGCGGACGATGTCGCGATAGGGGCGGATGCTCATGGGGGAGTGATAGCAAGGGGGAGGCAGCCAAACCAGCGGACAATTGTGGTTTCCGTCACGTGCGCGAGTTGAAACCGGGGCAATCGGTTCACGGCCTTCTGTGGCAGATTCGCGGTATGATGACGGATACCGAACTGAAACTCCTTGGACGCATCGTGACGGAACCCGGAAAGATGGGTGGTAAGCCCATCATCCGCGGCCGGCGGATCACGCCTGCCATGGTACTCAATATGCTGGCCAACGGCGCCACCCGCGAGCAGGTGCTCGATGCCTATCCGGTGCTTGAGCGCGCGGACATCGATGCGCGCCTCTTGTATGCCGCCCGCCTCAGCGAACGGCCGCAATCAGACGGTCCGTCGATGGCGGCGGCGAGTCCACACTCCTCACGTTCGTCATGGCCGGGTCAAGAGCCCGGCCATGACGGTTTTTTGATTTTTTACGACGGTGGGATGTGTTGTTACACGTCAAAACCGATACGCGGTTCCAATTCGGCGAAACGCGCTCTAGGCCACCCTACAGCACGCGCCGCTGCAAGTCCGGAAACACTTTTCCCACCTTGCCCAGCAGATACTCGCCGTAGGTGCCTTCGAAGGCGTGGAGGTTGGTGCGGTCCCAGCGTTCCGTGCTGTCGTCCGAGGCGATCCGGTCCGGCAGGGGTTCGATGACAGCGTTGAAGGCGGGATCAAAGAAAAGCGGGAACGACAGGCGGTCGCGGCCGCTGATGTTGCGCACACGGTGGGGGGTTGAACGGTACCAGCCGCCGGTGAGACGGTCCAACATGTCACCGATATTGCAGACGAGGGTGCCGGGAATGGGTGGGGCATCGATCCAGCCGCGGCGCGATTTGACTTGCAAGCCGCCGCAATCGTCCTGCGCCAACAGCGTCAGCAGGCCGTAGTCAGTGTGTTCGCCGACGCCCCACTCGCCGTCAACGGCGCGCGCTGGCGGGTAGTGGAAGACGCGGAAGAGTACGGTCGGATCGGCGGTGTAGGTTTTCGCGAAGTAGCCTTGGTCCAGCCCCAAGCTCAACGCCATACCGCGCATAACGGCGTGCGCGGCACGGGTGGTTTGGTCCATGAAATCAAGCACCGCCGATTTCAATTCCGGCACCGCGCTGGGCCAAAGGATTGCGCCGTGCATGGGGATGCCCGCCTTCACGCGCGCGTCGTGGGGCCCGAGTTCGGTGCCGAAGTATACACCCTCTTTCAGGTCGGGCTTGCCTGACGTAAGTTCTCCGCCAACGGGGAAGAACCCGCGCCAGGCGCGGCCAGCGTGAGCCATGGATATTCTCAGTTTATCTTCCTCAGGCAAGGCAAAGAATTTCCGGCTGGCGCGGTCGAGTGACTCCAAGACTTCAACGGAAACTCCATGACCGGTGATGTAGAAAAACCCGGTGTCGCGGCAGGCAGCCCTGATTTCACCGGAGGTCCGACGGATTGCGGAACTGTCGTGCGAACCAAACAGTGTTGCGATATCAATGACCGGTAGTGTTTGCGTCACCGGGGGGATGTCCCTGTCCGTTGTGCGTGTGAGTGGCACTACAGCGTGACTTGAAATGTGCGCACATACAAGACCGGACTCTGGCAAGACCGGACTCTGGTGCTGGCTAATTCCGGTGCGTTATTTTATGTACTCATGACCTTTGCGTGCAGGACTCTTTAATGCCTCGACACTCCGCTTCCATCGACGCTGAACAGCTCTCGGGGTTGATCGGCGATATCTATGAGTGCGCGCTGGAGCCGTCGCGCTGGAACGATACGCTGACGCGTTTCGTGTCGGTATTCAGCCCGCCGGATTGGGATGTTGCGGCTTTGATGTGGGAAGGAATGAACCGGCCGGGCGTGCGCTGGGTGGGAACGACTGGCCTCATCGCGCCTGCAATTCAGGCCTATGAATCGGTTTTTGCCGGAACCAATGTGTGGAGCGCGCAGGCCGCACATCTGCCGATGGGGCAAGTCATCGATACCGATGATCTGGTAACGCGAGTTGAGTTTCTGAAGAGCGATCTCTATCAGAGGTTTTTAAAGACATGGGGGATGGAAGTCGCACTGTTTGTCATTTTTGATCGTGGCGACGACGAGCAACTGGCGCTGGCGATGCCGGGCCCGCCAGACAGGTCGCTGATGAACCTCAAGCGCGGGTTGCGACTGATTGCGCCCCACGTTCAGCGAACAATGCGTATCAGTCACGGCTTGGCCGGTTCGCGCTTGCGGGCCGCAGGTGCAGAGGCCGCTCTCAATCTGGGACACGCAGCGGTGCTGGCGCTCAGCGCCGATCTGACGATCATCAGTCATAATGTGAAAGCGCAGGAACTTGCCGACAAGAAACTTTATGTTGTCCACCAAGGACGCATCCTGTTCGCCGATATGGAGGCGCAAAAACGGCTATCGTTGCTGGCTGGACAAGACTTGCCAACGAGTGAAGCGTTCAGAATCGAGGACGCGAGCGGCACAAGCCATGCGGTGCTGGCAATGACAATGAGGCCGCAACGCGAAGCGGTGTTAGGGGGCTGGATAGAGGGGTCCAAAGTTCTGGTCTCGATTACAACGCCTCACCCTGCCCCGCTGATTGAGGTTGACCGGTTGAGGGCGTGGTTTGATTTGACGGCGACGGAAGCGCGGCTGGTGGCGGCACTTGCTTCGGGAAAAACTCTTGCGGCATATGCGGACGAGCGCAGCGTCAGTGTTGATGCCGCCCGATTTCTGCTGAAAGGCGCGTTCAGAAAGACCGGCGCGGAAAGCCAGGCGCAACTTGTGACGCTGATCAATCAGGTTCCACAAGGCTGAATTTACTACCCAAATAGGGAGCGCCAGGCCGCGACGGCCTGCGTAGGGTCGCCTTCGGATTTACACGAAGGGATATATGCAATGCGTGGTTGTTGGGGTCTCAAGTCGTTCTTGCTTGCAGCGCTTGTCTTGAGTGGCAATTTGTTCGTCGCATCGGCCGGCGAGCGCGGCCAGGTCAGCGTTCAATGCGCCGCCAGTGACGCCTTGCCGCCTGCCGGACCCAATCTGGTCTACACAACTTGCGCCGGCGAAGCGAAATTTCAGTTTCAGTCCGCCGGCATTCCGACGGCCTATGGGATCAAATTCACTGCACCGTCAACGCATTGCTCGGCTGTCAACTATCAGGTTTGGGCCACATACAATCCCGACCTCATGTTAGGAAGGACCCGGAACTTTCTTGAAGCAGGACAGAGTGAGATCGTGCCGATTGGTGACGACTTCGCGCGCGGACTCAAGTCATAAATGTGCGAGCGCTTGGTAAGGTCGGCGGATGCAATACGGGTCGAATGTCGGGTTGGTCGGCAATCGTTGAAGTTGTGGTTATTCCATGACACCGGGAAAAGTATAGGCATGAAAAAAATGTTTCGACTGATTGGTTTTGCCGTGGCGGGGTTGTTGTGCGCTACTCCGGCGTTGGCCGAGGGACCTGGCGGCGGTGCACAAACTTTGTCAGCGACCTGTGCGTCCAGCCCGGTGTCAGGTGCGGGGCTGGTCAATGAGTGTATGGGGCCAAACGCCAATCCTGAAGTCCGGTTTCAATCGATGGGGCCGCAGTTTAATTATTCGGTGACGTTCACGGCGCCGGCAACGCATTGCTCGAGGATGGCCTATCACGTTTACTCCTATGATTTGCGGACGCCTCTGGGCGCAAGCGGTTTGCTTGGTCCCGGGCAAAGTCAAACGGTTAGCATCGGCAACGGTTATGCTGCGGGCTTGCAAATTGCCAAGGTCAAGGGTTTCGGCTGGATCAGCGCCACGGGATGCAACACGGGGACGCTTCAAAGCTGGGGCGCTACGGCGACAGTGGTGCAGCGGTAGGGTCAGCCTTCCAGAATATACTTCGCAACCAGCCCGGGGTCTTGCATCGGGATGAAGTGCGTCAAGTGCGGGAGATAGACGTCGCGACCCTTTCGAAAGACCGCAGCAAGACCTTCCCAGGTTGGCGATCCTGAGAAATCCCTGGGATCGCGCTGACCGGGTGGACGCTGTTGCGCGCGCAGAACGATGACCGGGCATTCGATTTGTTCCGCCAGTTTATAAATGTTGCGGCCGGCGGCGGCATTGTAGATCGAGCCTTCGATGGCGGGCGGGCATGCGAGCTCGACACCGCTGCCGTCCGCCTTTGGTAGCACGCCGAAGCGGCAATAATCCTCAAGCACTTCGGGGCGCCAGAGCGAATACGGGTTTCTGTCCTTGAACGCCTCGAACATGTCTTGCCATGAACCCCAGGCATTCCGGCGCCTGGTCACAGGATGCTCGGTTTCCTCGGGCGCCTTGAATTCAGGGTTGTCGTACATTTCCGGGGACATCATTACGGGATCGACGAGCACCAGGCGCTTGAAGGCTTGCGGATGGTCGGCGGCCACCTGAATCAGCGTGTGGCCGCCCATGGAATGTCCCGCGCCGATTGCGTCATGAAGTTTCAAATGAGCGACGAGTTCCCTGATGTCCTGGGCGGGGACTGTCCAATCCGAAATGGGTCCGGTTTTTTCGCTGCGGCCGTGGCCGCGCAGATCGACAGCAATGACATGAGTGTCCGGCGGGAGGCTTGCGACGGTCTGGTCCCAGCAACGCGCATGAAAGCCTGTCGCGTGTATCAACAGCACCACCGGTGCGCCACGCTCGCCCCATTCGAAGTAGGCAATGCGGGCGCCGGTGGCTGCAAATGTCGATTGGCGAGGGGTTTTGGGCATATCAATCCGGGCTTTTCCTACAGGCTCAACACGATGTTAGGCAAGTTTGACTAGCGTCGGCAATCGTGGCCAGATAAACGGGATGCCGCACAACGTGATGTGACATGAATTATATCAATGTAAACGAGGCCTCGGCCTCACGCGCCGGCGGTGCCATCAAGCTGCATGGACCGGAAGCCTTTGTCGGTATGCGCAAAGCGGGCCAGGTGGCGGCGCGATGCCTCGACATGCTGATGGCCAAGGTGGCACCCGGCGTGACGACTGGCGAGATCGACCGGTTGGCCTATGAATTCATGGGCGATCACGGCGCTATACCGGCGACGATTTTCTATCGCGGCTACCGCCATTCCAGCTGCACGTCGATCAACGACGTTGTGTGCCACGGCATACCATCCGACCGAGAACTCAAAGACGGCGATACGCTCAACATCGACGTGACGGCGATTGTCGACGGTTGGCACGGCGATACGAGCCGGATGTACTTGGCGGGCGATGTGACGTTGAAGGCGCGGCGACTGGTCGATGTCACCTACGAAGCGATGATGCGCGGGATTGCTGCCGTCAAACCGGGTGCGCTGACCGGCGATCTGGGGCATGCGATCCAGGCCTATGCGGAGGCGCATTCCTATTCGGTGGTACGCGATTTTTGCGGGCACGGGCTGGGGCGCGTGTTCCACGACGCGCCGAATATTCTGCACTATGGACCGGCCGGAAAAGGACTGGCGTTTCGCGAGGGCATGATTTTCACGGTCGAGCCCATGATCAACGCGGGCAAGTGGCAGGTGAAGTTGAGGCCCGACGGTTGGACGGCGGTGACCAAGGACCGGTCGCTGTCGGCACAGTTCGAACACAGTATCGGCGTGACCTCTACGGGGGTCGAGATTTTCACGACATCGCCCGCGGGCCTTCACAAGCCGCCCTATGCCTAAGCGCGGGATGGCGGACGCGGCGCCGGGAGATGTTCCGCATTATGTTGGGCATCGCGACAGGCTGCGCGAGAGGTTTCGGCTGGGCGGCGAAGATGCGCTGCCGGATTACGAGTTGCTGGAGTTGATTCTGTTTGCGGCTATCCCGCGGCAAGATGTGAAGCCGCTTGCCAAGCGGATGTTAGAGGCGTTCAAAGGCGATCTCGCTGAACTCTTGGCTGCGTCGCGCGAACGGCTGAAGGAAATTGATGGCGTGGGCGACGTCGTTATTGATCAGTTAAAAATCGTGCGCGCGACGGCTGGGCGATTGTTGCGTCTGAAAGCAAGGAATTCAGACGTGACGCTTTCGTCCTGGCAGGCGCTGATCGACTATTGCATGGCTGAGATGGCGCGCGAGCCAACCGAGCAGTTCCGTATTCTTTTTCTGGATCGCAAAAACAAGCTGATCAAGGATGAGGTGCAAGGCCGCGGGACCGTGGATCATACGCCCGTTTATCCGCGCGAGGTCGTCAAGCGCGCTCTTGAACTAAGTGCCTGCGCGATTATCCTGGTGCACAACCATCCCTCGGGCGATCCAACGCCTTCGTCAAGCGATGTCGAGATGACCAAACAGATCGTGGAGGCCGCACGCGCGCTTGAGATCGCAGTCCACGATCATCTGATCATCGGACGCCAGGGTCATTCGAGTCTCAAGCAGCTGGGGTTGATGTAGCAACCCCAGCGCTGGTGCGATCAGTGCTTGTGGTGATCGATGTAGGCGTGGAGCGCCACTTCGATATCGTGCTTGT
>JANOFD010000691.1:0-2474 GCA_031413455.1 Rhodobiaceae bacterium | reverse complement strand
GGAGATTGGCGCTCGCCGCGATCGGAACGGCAATCACAACGCTCGCACTCTCCTTCTTTGTCTTCTTCCGCCCAAACCCCGTCCCTGCAATTCTTGCCTGTCCGCTTCAAATCGAAGAACGTTCGCTTCACCCCGGCATGGTCTGGATACCGGCTGGCACGTTTGAAATGGGCGATGATGTCTATCCTGAGGAAGCTCCACGCCGCATCGTTTCGGTTGACGGTTTTTGGATGAATCGTACCGAAGTCACCAACGCGGAATTCGCCGCCTTTGTGAAGGCGACAAACTACGTCACGCTTGCCGAGCGCCCCGGCAGAGTCGGTGCTGCCGTCTTTGTCATGCCGGATGGCGACTCTGATCTTTCGACCGCTGCTTCATGGTGGAGCTTTGTTGAGAGCGCGAGTTGGAAACACCCGGGCGGTCCGGAGACGTCCATCGAGGGCCGCGAGAACTTTCCCGTCGTGGCGCTCGCCTACGAAGACATTGCGGCCTACGCCAAATGGAAAGGCCGCCTCCTGCCCAGCGAAGCGCAATGGGAGTGGGCTGCGCGCGCAGGTTCGAAGCTGCCTAGTCGCGACCAACCCAAAGACGCCAACACCTGGCAAGGCGTCTTTCCAGTCATCAACACCAATGAAGACGGATTTGCAGGCATCGCGCCTGTCGACTGTTTCAAACCCAACGCCTTTGGCCTGCACGACATGATCGGCAATGTCTGGGAGTGGACTGCCCAGCCTTACGACGACCGCACGCCCAAAGCCCGTGTCGTCAAGGGCGGCTCATTCCTCTGCGCGCCCAGTTACTGCATGCGTTATCGCGCCGCCGCCCGTCAGCGTCAGGAAGAGGACTTGGGCACCAGCCATATCGGCTTTCGCACAATCCTGAGCGCGCCTGGGCCGGACTAAAACATGCGGATCGTAAATGCGACGAAGAAGTATGCCACAAAACCAAATGCGGCGGAGGCGAGTGACCACATCAGCCCCACGGCAATGCGCCGGTTGGAAAAATTCCGCAGTGCCATCGCGAGGCAGACGGCGGCCAGCGCGCTCGCGCCCAGTGCAATCAAACTGTCCGCATCCAGTCCCGAATTCGCCATCTCGGCCTCGCTCTAACTTGTTTGGACCAGTAAACCAAACGCGCCCATCAGTTCCACTGAGTTTGAAAGCAGGTCCGTCGCCGCGTGAATGAGCACCACCGCAACAAGGTTGCGCGTACGCAGCCAAACGATACCAAACAGGAAGGCCGCCACCGAATGCACGGCAATCGTATAGGCTGCCGCCACCCAGATATCGGGATGGGCGCCCAGCCCTTCGTCCACCCCTGCGCCGCGCATTACAATGCCGGGTGCATGGACCAGTCCGAAAATCAGTGCCATCAGCATCAGACCGGCGACATCCGAGCGAAGGAACGCAGATAGCCTCTCCTGCACGATGGCGCGGAAGAAAAATTCCTCGGTCATGCCAACTTCAAACGCCAACCAGACAAAGGCGAGCGGCAATCCTACCCACATTGCCTCTTCGGCGATCTTGCCTTCGCGAAACGGAGCTGCAGCACTGCCCGCGTAGAATTGAAACACGCAGAGTGCCGCGCCCACGACCAGCACCGTGACCCCATCGCGGCCCAAAAGCCGTCGAAATGAGTCTGCCCGCAAACCAAAGTCGCGCCACCTGAGACCGAAGCACAAATTGAACGCCCAATACGGCAACAGCACAAAAACCAGTAACTTTATCGCAAGCACGCTGCCCATATGAGCAAGGTCGTTGCCGCCATGGGCCGCACCAGGAATCAGTCCGTCAGTCCAACTCCTCAAATAGAGCAGATGACCCACAATGCCTGCAGTCAGAACAACGGTGAGCAACATTTCAAGTGCCGGCGCTTTGACGCTGAGATCCAGAGGACGCACACTGATCGTCACCACCCAGGCCAGCAGCGAAAAGCCGAGCCCCAGCACCACGAGAATGGTCAGGGCCTCTTCCAATGGAAACGACCCAAGCCGGCTTAAATGAAAAATCGATATCGCGTACAGCGATACATAGATGGCCGTTGCTAAGATGCCTGTATGGCGCATGAACGCTTCCCCCCGTCAGCGAGCCCTGCTCCAGAATAGCTGCAGCGTAATGGCTTTTACAAGTGAGCGCCGGAGTCTATAAAGTGAACTTGCCAGACCGGCCTTCCAGGATCAGCTCGTTCATGACATTGCGCCTCATCGTTGCACTCACCCTCGCCTTTGTGCTGACCGCCACCAGCGCTTTCGCGGCACCGCCCTTCACGGTCGAGACTATCTTTGGTGAATGGACGGATGCGGCGCGCGCGTCGCGTGTCGTCCCATACAAACTGTATGTTCCGCGCGAAGGACAAGGCCCTCGTCCGATCGTGATCTTTTCACATGGCCTCGGCGGCAATCGCGACGGCGCCGAGTATCTGCTGGATCACCTGGCGGCGCATGGATATGCCGCAGTTGCGGTGCAACATCCGGG
>JANOFD010000690.1:0-6470 GCA_031413455.1 Rhodobiaceae bacterium | reverse complement strand
TCGGCAGTTTGTTGAAGGGGATGTCCTTGTCGACGCGAATGTCCGCCGGCAGACCCAGCACGCGCTCGGCGATGATGTTCTTCAGGATTTCATCCGTGCCGCCAGCGATGCGAAGGCCCGGCGCCCACATGTAAGATTGCTGGAAGGCGCCGTTTTGCGCCGCGTCCTCGCCCGTCATCACACCACCCATGTCTTCCAGGTCCATGGCGAACGACGAGAGGTTTTGCATTTTTGGCGCGACGACAATCTTGGCGATCGAGGCTTCGGGGCCCGGCACCTTGCCCTGGCTGAGCGCGGTCAGCGTGCGGTAGGTCGTGTACTTTAGGCCTTGGCCGCGAACGTACCATTCGGCGATCTTTTCGCGTACTGCTGCGTTGCGGATCGCGGGGCCATCTTCGAGTTCGGTCTCGCGAGCGAGTGCGATGAGTTCCTTGATGTCGGGTCCCGCACCGCCCTGCCCGCCGCCGACCGCCAGACGCTCATGCATCAGCGTGGTGAGTGCCACGCCCCAACCCGCGCCGACTTCGCCCAGGCGTTGGGAATCGGGAATGCGCACGTTGGTGAAATAGACTTCGTTGAAGTTTGCGCCGCCAGACATTTGCTTGATCGGTTTGACTTCGACACCCGGCGACTTCATCGACAGGTAGAACATAGTCAATCCCTTGTGCTTCTGCGCGTTGGGATCCGTGCGGGTGAGAAGGATGCCGAAGTCGGAATAGTGGGCGCCGCTGGTCCATACTTTCTGGCCGTTGACGACCCAACCGTCGCCGTCGCGTTCGGCGCGCGTGCGCAGGCCCGCCACGTCGGAACCGGCCGCCGGTTCGGAGAAGAGTTGGCACCAGATTTCCTCGCCGTTGAGGGCGGGCTTCACGTAGCGTGCTGCGACTTCCTTTGAGGCGTAGTGCGTGACCGTCGGGATGCACATGCCAAGACCGATTTCGAAGAAGCCCGACGGCACGTCGAACTTCGACTCCTCCTGGCTGTAGACGACCTGTTGCATCGGCGTGCCGCCGAGGCCGCCGTTTTCCTTTGGCCAGGTGATGCGGGCGTAACCCTTGGCCGCTTTCTTGGCCTGCCAGGCCTTGGCAATTTTCAGCGCCTCGGCCTCGTTGCGTTGAAAGCGCGGATTCTCGGCGGAGAAACCGGTCGCGCTCTTCGGTTTGGCGTTGGCATCAAGCCATGCGCGTACTTCGGTGCGGAACTTGGCCTCGGCGGGCGTGTCGTTGAAATCCATGGACGTGGTCTTTCGAAGGATGTTGAACTACGCGACGTTCTTTTTTTCGAGGTGGTTGATCAAACGATCCTTCCACACACGGGTCGCGCCAAGCGCGAGGCTGAGGACTTTCGAGCGCCGGTAGAAGAGATGGCAATCCAATTCCCAGGTGAAGCCCATGCCGCCGTGCGTCTGCACGTTTTCCTGGGCGGCGTTCGAGAAGGCGTCGGTGGCGCTGATTCGCGCGCCAGCGGCGGCTTCGGGAAGATCGGGGGCATTGGTCGATAGAGCCCAGGCGCCGAAATAGGCGTTCGAGCGGGCGAGTTCGTTCATGACATACATATCGGCGAGCTTGTGCTTGATCGCCTGGAACGAGCCGATCTGGCGCCCGAAGGCGTAGCGATTTATCGCGTAGTCCTTGGCCATGACGAGGCAAGCATCCGCGCCGCCGACCTGTTCGAACGCCATCAGGATCGCGGCGCGATCGAGCACGCGTCTGGCCAAATCCCAGCCTTCGCCGGCAGGGCCAAGCGCTTCGGCGGCCGCACCCTTGAACGTCAATTCGGCCTGGCTGCGCGAAGCGTCGATGGTTTTGACTTCACGGCGCGACACGCCTTGCGATTTCAGATCGACGATCGCCAACGACAGCGCGCGTTCGCCCTGCCCGTCCGCCGAGCGGGCCAGAACGATCGCGAAATCGGCGATGTCGCCATCAGGCACCGGTGACTTGACGCCGTCGAGCTTGCCGGACTTGAACGCGGCCTTGACTGTCTTGGGGCTCGGCGGCTGCGGGCCTTCGGCAAGCGCAAAGGTGCCGATGATTTCGCCCGAGGCGAGCTTGGGCAAATATTTTTTCTTCTGCGCGTCGCTCCCGGCGAGCAGCAGCGCCTCGGTCGCCAGATAGACAGACGAAGAGAACGGCACAGGCGCCAGGGCGCGGCCGAGTTCTTCCGCGATCACGCAAAGCTCCAGATGGCCGAGGCCCAAACCGCCGAACTCCTCGGGGATGGCGGTGCCGAGCCAGCCCATTTCGCCGATCTGTTTCCACAGAACCTTGTCGTAGGGCTCGTCGCTTTCAAGAATTTTGCGAACGGCTTTGGTTGGACACTTCTCGGCCAGGAATTTTTGTGCCTGGTCCTTGAGCATTTTCTGGTCGTCGGAAAAATCGAAATTCATCGTCGCCCTCAAAGTTGAACCTTGTTGGCGACGCTCGCAGCCTAGTCTTCGGCGCCGCCGAGATTGCGTTTGAGCATTTGCAGCCGCGCAATCAAATCCTTCACCTCACTCTGTCGCACACCTTGAAGGGTTCGCGCAAATGTTCCCTTCGCGGCGGCGGCGAGTTGGGGGAAAAACTTGTCGATCTTTGCCGTAGCGTAAACCCTTCGAGCGCGGCGGTCCTTCGGATCGTCCTTGCGCATAATCCAACCGCCTTGCTCAAGACGATCAAGCGTCTTTCCGAAAGGTGCCTTCTCGATTTCGGTCAGGTCGGCCAACTCGGTTTGGGTGCGTCCGCCGCCAATGCGTTCGAGTGTGGTTAGAACCAGCCACTGCGGGCGGGTCAAACCCAAGTCTTGAATGCGGCTCTCAAAGTCCTTGCCGATGAGGCGATGGACGTCCTGGAGCAGGCGGCCAAGCGAAATTTCGACGGCCAACTCCGCCTTCACGCGCTCTTTCTCAGCGTGGCGTGCGCCAACGCCAGAGGAACGCTTTCGTGCTGGTTTGGCCCAGTCGGGGGTCGAAAATGCCTGCGTCAACGCGATGCTTCCCATCGATGGGTGTTAATATAGACGTATATAGTATTCTGGTATACTAATTATTCCCTTCCTGAATTTTATTCAAGCGGCCTTCTCACATGCGCGATTTGCGGCCTATCCATCTTATCATTTTTGCGGCGCTCTCCCTTACGGCCGCAGGTTGCGGAGAATCGGCGGACGCGAAGAAAGTCGCAACCAAAGCAGTCGCCGAAGCGATTAACGTTTCGACAGCGAAGGTCGAGTTCGCGGACATTGCCATACCGATCGTGGCCACCGGCACAATCGCCCCTGTCAAGCAAACCGACATCGGCCCGTCGATCGACGGCATCATCGAGGAAGTGAAGGTTGGGGTCGGCAGTGTCGTGAAGAAAGGCGACGTGCTATTCCGTACGCGGGATGTGGATATCAAGCTGCAAATCCGCGAATTGGAACAGCAGGCGGCTCTGGCGCGGGCGCAACTTAACAATGCCAACAATGAATTTCGGCGGCAAGAAACGCTGAAAGCCGGTGGCTGGGCCAGTCAGGCTCGCATGGACACAACGCAAACGAATGTCGCGGTAGCGACTGCGCAACTTGGTGTGTGGGACGCCCGCCTTGCGACAGCCCGTCAGGCGCTCAAAGATTCCGTCGTCCGCGCACCCTATGATGGTGTGATCACGCGCAAGGACATTTATGAAGGACGATACATGGCAACCCGCGGCGGCAGTATGCCCGGTGGGCCGTCCGGCGTTGTTCAAATCATGGAAATTTCTACTGTGGCTGCCATCGTCAATCTGCCCGAGACTTTTCTTGAGCAAATCGAAGTCGGCTTGCCAGCCAAAGTCAGTATCGACGGAGTATCGAAAGTCTTCGACTCAAAAATCGCCGTTCTCAACCATCGCGTAGATGATCGTACGCGTTCGGTTGAAGTGCGGCTTGGGGTTAAGAACGACGATCTTAAAATAAAGCCAGGCCTTTATTGCCGCGTGGACATCATGCCGAGGGGGCGCAAAGCTTTGGTGGTCGCGCGTAAAGCGGTGTTGGGCAGCGAGGGCGCCCGCTTTGCGTTCGTCGCTGAGAATGGGCGGGCGAAGAAGATTTCATTGACGGCGCGCGACCTGGACGGCGAACGTCTGGAGATTACCTCGAACATACCCGCTGGCACTTTGTTTCTGACCGGTCCTCAACTCGCGCAACTGGTAGACGGTATGGCGGTGAGTGTCGCGGTCGAGAAGTCGAAGTCCGAACCCGCGTCCCCGCCAAAAGCCGTGAGCCTCTAACCCTATGTGGATTTCCGACCTTTCAATCCGCCGTCCGGTGCTGGCCGTGATGGTGATTGGCGCACTGGTTCTGCTCGGCCTGGTTTCGTTGTCGCGGATCGGCGTCGATCTGTTTCCGAGGGTGGAATTTCCCTTTGTCATGGTCAACACCACTCTGGAGGGCGCGAGCCCCGAAGCGATGGAGACCCAAGTCACCGACATTATCGAATCGCAGGTCAACACGATTTCAGGGATAAAGTCGTTGTCGTCGCAGAGTTTCGACGGCACCTCGCAGGTGATGATCGAGTTCGGCCTGAGCGAGAACGCCGACGTCAAGGCACAAGACGTGCGAGACAAGATAAACATCGCACTGCGTGATCTGCCACAAGATTCCGATCAACCTGTCATTCAAAAAATGGATCCGGATGCAGAGCCGATCCTGTCAGTCATGCTGTCGGGAGACATGTCCGCCCGCGATCTGACCCATATGGCGGACAAGACGATCAAAGAACGGCTGCAGCGCGTATCGGGCGTCGGAGCCGTTACGATTCTTGGGGGGCGCGAACGGCAAGTGCGGGTTTGGCTCGATGCAGATAGGATGCGCGCTTATGGTGTGACAGCAGACGACGTTGCCTCGGCGCTGCGGCGCGAGAACGCCGACATTCCAGGTGGCAATATGCAATCGGCCGATGCGCGCAGCGAATACGGCGTCAAGACGAAGGGCGAAGTTAAGTCCGTACCGGCGTTCAATCAAATCGTGGTGGCGTTCCGGCCCGGCGGATTGCCCACTTTACTTGGCGACGTCGCGCGCATCGAAGACGGGGTCGAGGACGAGCGAAGCTATGCCGCACTCGATGGCGTGCAAGGGGTCTCACTCGAAGTGCGGCGTCAGTCGGGCCAGAACACCCTCGAAGTCGCCAAGGCCGTAAAGGCCGAGTTTGAAAAACTGCGTCCGCTCTTGCCGCCTGGCGTAAAGGTGACGATCGCCAAAGACATTTCGCTGTTTATCGAAGACTCCGTCAACGATGTCAGCTTCGATATCGGTGTCGGCATATTTCTTGTCGTCGTCATTGTCTTGGCCTTTTTGCTGGATTTTCGAGCGACGATCATTGTGGCAATTGCGATGCCAACTTCACTTATCGCGACCTTTTTTGCGTTCTACTGGGCCGGGTTTACTATCAATATTCTGACGCTGATGGCATTTTCGGTGGCGGTGGGCTTGCTGGTCGATGACGCCATTGTTGTGCTCGAAAGCATTCATCACAAACTCGAAAGTGGCATGCCTGCCGCGCAAGCAGCGTCTGAGGGTACAAAGGAAGTTGCAGTCGCCGTCATGTCAGGTACCTGGGCGGTGGTGGCCGTGTTTGTGCCCATTGCTTTCATGGACGGGGTGGTGGGGCGCTTTTTCTATCAATTCGGTTTGGCGATTGTGTTCTCGGTGCTGGTATCTTTGCTGGTGTCGCTAACGTTGACCCCTGCCCTGTGCGCCAGGTTTCTCTCTAAATTGAAGCTCGGCGCTGTCGCGCAACGGTTTAATTCGTTCCATCACGGGCTCGAGACGTTTTACCGCAATGTGCTGCACTGGGCGTTGGCCAATCGCTGGAAGGTGTTGGGGTTCGGTTTTGCAACCATCGTCGGCGGCATCATGCTGGCGCGCACGATCCCGTTCGATTTTCAGGCGCGGGCCGACCGCTCGGAATTTCTGGCGACCGTCGACCTTCCGTTCGGGGCCGGCATTGCCGAGACCAAGGAGATCGGCGAGCGCGTGACAAAGGCGCTGCTGAACGCGCCGGAAATTCGCACCGTGTTTATGACTATCGGCTCGGGCAATCAGGCGCGCATCAATCGCATAAATTACTATGTTGGCCTGACGCCCAAGCAAGGCCGGGCGACGAGCCAATTCGAGATCATGCAAGACGCGCGCAGTCTGATCGTGAAAGCCGCGCCTGAAGCCAAACATGTCGAAGCAGTGGACGTGCCGATGGTGGGCGGAAACTCGAGTTTCAATTCAGCCATTAGTTATTCTCTACAGGGAAACTCTCTGGACGTTTTGCAGAAAAAGTCGGATGAGATCGTCGCCCGGATGAAGGCAAACACCGCCGTCTTCGCCGATGCGCGCACAAGCTTCGAGGAAGGCAAGCCCGAAGTTCAGATCATTATTGACCGGGCTCGCGCGGCCGATCTGGGGGTCGCAGTCAGGCCGCTCGCCGCAAAGTGCGTCAGTAAAAACCGAACTAGGTCCACTTCTGAACGGTTTTATTAACT
>JANOFD010000689.1:0-4866 GCA_031413455.1 Rhodobiaceae bacterium | reverse complement strand
ATCGAGCAAGGCTATCGCGAGATCGTGCGCTCAACGTATAAGGGAGCGCCGATTGTTCAGTTCCGGCGGGAGTGCTGAATGACACTTGATCTAGCGCGCCGGGAGATGGCGCGGCTTTATTTGGCGGATGAGAGCGCTGTGGTTGAGGCGCTTGTCCCGCTCGCGCGGTTGAATGCGGCGGAGCGGGCGGGGACGGAGACGCTGGCGCGGGATTTGGTTGCACGGGTGCGGGCGCAGAGGAAGCGTGGCGGGCTGGATGCGTTTTTGCACCAATATGCGCTGTCGACCGAAGAAGGTGTGGTGTTGATGTGTTTGGCCGAGGCGCTGTTGCGCGTGCCGGATGCGGAGACGGCCGACAAATTGATCAAGGATAAGATCGGTTCGGCGCATTGGGACAAGCATCTGGGGCAGTCGTCGTCGGCGTTTGTCAATGCATCGACCTGGGCGCTGATGCTGACCGGGCACGTGGTGAAGCTCGGTGAAAAGTCACAGGACTGGACGGCGATTTTCGGCAAGCTTGTGCATCGCAGCGGCGAGCCGATTATCCGCCAGGCGATGACGACCGCGATGCGCATCATGGGTGGGCAGTTCGTGCTGGGGCGGACGCTTGAAGAGGCGTTGAAGCGGGGCCATGATGCTGCCAAGCGCGGCAATCGCTTTTCGTTCGACATGTTGGGCGAAGCGGCGATGACGCATGACGACGCCGAGCGCTATGCGCGTTCGTATGCCGATGCGATTGCCTCGATTGACAGGCATGAGGACAAACGCGCGGGGACGGTTTTCACGCGCAATTCAATTTCGGTGAAACTGTCGGCCATTCATCCGCGGCTGGAGTATCTCAAGCTTGATCGCGTGCTGCGTGAGATCATGCCGCGCGTTCTGCCGCTATGCATGGCGGCGCGTGAGGCGGGGATCGGCTTTACGATTGATGCCGAGGAGGCGGACCGGCTCGAGGTTCAGCTGGAAATATTTGCGGCGCTGGCGAGGGCTCCCGAACTGGCGGGCTGGGACGGTTTGGGCCTTGCGGTTCAGGCCTATCAGAAGCGCGCGCCGGCGGTGATTGATTGGCTGGCGCAGGTTTCGCGGCAAACGAAGCGGCGTCTTCCTGTGCGGCTGGTCAAGGGCGCTTACTGGGATAGCGAGATCAAGCGCGCGCAGGAATTGGGGATCGAGGGCTATCCTGTGTTTACGCGCAAGGCGTCGACGGATGTGTCCTATATTGCCTGCGCGCGGGCGCTGCTTGAAGACCGCGCTGCGTTCTTTCCAATGTTTGCGACGCATAATGCGCACACGCTGGCGGCGGTGAAAACGATTGCGGGCGCGCGCGACGATTATGAGTTTCAGCGCCTGCATGGAATGGGCGAGGAGCTCTACGATCAAGCCGATGTGCCTTGCCGCATCTACGCGCCGGTTGGGGCGCACGAAGATTTGCTTGCCTATCTGGTGCGCCGTTTGCTTGAGAACGGTGCCAACACATCTTTTGTCAACCGGCTTGCCGATGACGAGGCGCCTATCGCCGATATCATCGCCGACCCCGTCGATCAGGTTGAAGCTATGAGCCGAAAATCGCATCCACGTATTCCGTTGCCGGTGAATTTGTTTGGCGACCGGCTGAATTCAAAAGGGTTTTTGCTGAGTGATCCGGCGCAGTCGGCGCCGTTGATGAAGGCGATTGAAGTGGCTGTCGCGCAGTCGTGGGCGGCGGGGCCAATCGTGGGAGGAGTTTCGCAGACGGGCAAAGCCCGCGACGTGTTCGATCCATCGCTGCGGTCGCGGCGGATCGGCAGTATGGTCGAGGCGACGCCTGAGGTGGCGGCCACTGCCGTGGCGATGGCGAGTGCCGCGCAATATGATTGGGACGCTTTGGGCGGTGCGAAGCGGGCCGACATTTTACTCAAGGCCGCTGATCTGTTTGAGCGCGATGCCGCGGTGTTGATCGGCTTGTGTGTGCGCGAAGCGGGCAAGACGGTTGCCAATGGCATCGCCGATGTGCGCGAGGCGATCGACTTTTTGCGCTATTACGCAGGGCTGGCACGGGTTGATTTTGGCCAGCCGAAAGTTCTTCCTGGTCCCACGGGCGAGCGCAATGAATTGTCGATGCACGGGCGCGGTGTGTTTGCTGCGATCAGTCCTTGGAATTTTCCAGTGGCGATCTTCACCGGGCAAATCGCGGGGGCGCTGGCGGCGGGCAATTGTATTGTCGCGAAGCCTGCCGAGCGAACGGCACTGACCGCCTATGCTGCAACGCGGTTGCTGCACGAGGCGGGCGTGCCGGGGGAGGTGCTGCATCTTCTGCCTGGCGAAGGGCGCGTCATCGGCAGCGCGATGATCCGCAATCCCGGCGTTGCGGGCGTGGTCTTCACCGGCGGCACGGACACGGGGCACACCATCAATCGCATGCTCGCCGAACGCGATGGGCCGATCGTGACGTTCATCGCCGAGACGGGCGGGCTGAATGCCATGATCGCCGATTCGACGGCGCTGCCCGAGCAGTTGGTGCGCGATGCCGTGATGTCGGCGTTCGATAGCGCGGGGCAGCGCTGTTCGGCGCTGCGCGTGTTGTTCCTGCAGAGCGACATCGCCGACAAGGTGCTCAAGTTGCTGGCGGGTGCGATGGCCGAGTTGAAGCTCGGCGATCCGATGAAGCTCGACACCGATATCGGGCCGGTGATCGACGGCGCGGCGCTGGCGATGCTTGAGGCGCATGCCAAGCGGATGGCGGGCGAGGGGCGCCTTATCGCGGAAGCGAAGCTGAGTGCGGAGACGAAGGACGGCTATTTCTTTGCGCCGCGCGCCTACGAAATCGACGCGATCTCGCGGCTGGAGCGCGAAGTGTTCGGTCCGGTGTTGCATGTGGTGCGTTATGAGGCAAGCGCGCTTGGCAAAGTGTGTGAGGCGATCAACGCAACGGGCTATGGTCTGACCTTGGGTGTGCATACGCGCATTCAGGAGACGGCCGATTTCATCCGGGCGCGCGCGCGGGTTGGGAATTTGTATGTCAACCGCAACCAGATCGGCGCGGTGGTGGGCGTGCAGCCGTTTGGCGGGGAAGGATTATCGGGGACAGGGCCAAAGGCCGGCGGCCCGCATTATCTGTACCGCTTTGCGGTGGAGCGCACCGCGTGCACCAACACGACGGCTGCGGGCGGGAATGCGAGTTTGCTTTCGCTGGGGGAGGGGGCGACGTAAAATTTGATTTTGTCCGGCGGCTGAATGGATTAGGCTCGGGCGCCAACATTGGAGTGTGCCGACTTGCTACCGAACACAGTCAGGACCATCACGAAAGACGAGCGTGATAAAGCGGACGACGTTTTTACGCTCGCATTTGTCGACGATCCAGTGCTGCGCTGGATCATGGCTGATGGGAGCCTTTATCTGAAAAATCTTGGCGCGGCGCAGTTTGCGCTGGGCGGGAGGGCGCTGGAGCATGGCACGGGACATTGTCTGGATGATTTCTCGGCGGCTGCGTTTTGGTTGCCGCCCGGTGTTGAGGTTGACGAAGCGGCGATGGGTGCTGTCATCGAGCGCGTAGCGACCGAGAAAGTGCGCGGCGATCTTTTCGGCATTGTGGAGCAGATGGGGCAGTTTCATCCGCACGAGCCGCATTGGTATCTGGCGGTGCTGGGCGTCGATGTACACCGGCAGGGCAAAGGTTTGGGTGCAATGCTGATGAAGCATGCGCTGGCGCGAATCGACGGCGAGGGATTGCCTGCCTACCTGGAATCGTCGAATCCGCGCAACATTCCGTTTTACGAGCGGCATGGCTTTGAGGTGATGGGGCGTATTCAATCCGGCAAGTCACCGGTAGTGACGCCGATGCTGCGCCGGGCGCGGTGACTTTTCCGGATGGCAACGGCATGATCACGAATCTTTTTTTGAATCACCAGCGCGTTTTGCGAAGTGGATGGTGGATTGCCATTTTCATGGCGGTCATGGCGGGACTTTTGTTGCCGCTCATATTCATGGCGCGTGATGGGGGTGGCGACGTCCCGGTTTATCAGCAGGCGGGTGTGATTTTGCTTGCTTCGCTGGTTTGTCAGATGTTGCGTCGCAAGCCCATTGGAGAGCTGTTGGGCCGACTTGATCTGTTGTGGCCGCGACAGCTGATGGTGGGCGCCGTGTTGGGTGCGGGATTGATGGCGGTGCCGGCGTTGGTTTTTGGTGTATTGGGCGTTGTGTCGTGGCGCTTCAACGCCGATGGGCTGTCGGCCATTGGTCCGGTGCTCGCCGTGTTGGCTGCGGCTGCGGTGACCGAAGAGCTCATGTTCCGCGGCTTTGTTTTTCAACGGCTGATCGACGGCATTGGTGCCTGGCCCGCTCAAATTGCCGTGGGAGCTTTTTTTGTCCTGACGCATTCCGAGGCACTCAAAGGCATCGGCGATCTGGGCTTTTTGGCGGGCGCAAATATTTTTCTGGCGTCGATCCTGTTTGGGTTGGCGTTTCTGCGAACGCGGAGCCTTGCAATGCCGCTGGGCTTGCACTTTGCCGCCAATGCGATGCAGGGACCGGTACTTGGCTTTGGGGTGAGCGGCAGCGACGAACCGGGGTTGCTGACCGTCGTCAGCCATGGTGGCCCCGATTGGTTGACGGGAGGCGCATTCGGGCTGGAGGCCAGCGTGCCGGGGATCGTGTGCGTGATTGCGATGATTGGCGTGGTTTGGACGTGGGTGCCGAAATTGCGGTGACAGTGTTGTGAGCGCACCCTCCGCCCGCCTCGGATCGACGCTTGCGGCTGGTGTTCAGCCAGGTTATGGCACCAGGCCTCAGCCGCTGTATTTCCGGTTCAGTTTGCGCATCCCCGCGATCCAGCGGTTGTAGTCGCCGGTTTTTCGACGCATGTATTCGAGCACTTCTGGGTGGGGCAGG
>JANOFD010000688.1:0-2659 GCA_031413455.1 Rhodobiaceae bacterium | reverse complement strand
GCACCGCCATCGCTTTGGCCACCAATCGCGCAGGCCCATCGCCAGCCGTCGAAAGCAGTTCGCGAACCGCCCGATCCTGCTGCAACCACTGTTCCAGATGCCCCTGCGCCCACAACGTCCAGCGCCACACTTCCGCCTCGCCTTCGACCGTTGCGGGATAGAGCGGCTCGGCCCCGCCACGCCCATATTTCTTCGTCAGATAGAGGTTGATGGCCAGAGACTCCGGCAACGCGAAGTCACCATCGACAATGGCAGGCACCGAACCCGCAGGATTGACACGCAAGAATGGTGCCGCCTTCAAAGCCGGGTCGTCAAACGCCAGTGGAATGTGCGTGTAGCTCAAACCAAGCTCGGCTGCGGTCCACAGTGTCCGCATGGTGCGCGAGCGAGCCGAGCCGTAAATCGTGAGTGCCATGGAGGAATTTGCGACACGGGACTTAGACTGTCAACCGGCGGGCAAGCGATGGTCCTTGAAATTGAGTGTGACGCCGGGATATCGAATCGACAGGCTGCGCAGACTCGTTTGCAATACGCGAGCTTGAACACGCTTGCCTTCGAATATGTCTGAGTCCGGCCGGAAAGTGACTTGTGTCCCTGCTCTGCCTGGAGATTCGGCAATCCGGGTCAGGGGCTCGATGATGATGCCGCGCCGACATCGAACCAAGTACTCTCCGTCATTGCGCCGGATCCGCAGCTCCAAATATTCGGAAAGTGCACTGGCGATCACTAATTCGTCCCCGAAAGCATATTCGTCACCGTCGGGTTGGTAACCACATCCGGCATCGATGCTCGTCAAAATTGCTTCGGGAATCGGCCGGCCTGTTCGTCCGTCGACGCCAATGTCAATCGCCGATCCATCATCCTGCACGGTGACGGAGTCGTCCGCGTTGAGAGAAAGCACAACGCTAGACGAACCGATCACATGGCAATGGAGGCACGCACGACGCACAAGTTTCTCGATCATATGGTGCAAACCCGACCCATCGTCATCGTCAAATGGGCCGACATACATTCCCGGACGTTTGCGTACAGCAGCAATGTCATTCCGCCTGTCCATGCTATCGCCACTCCAGTGACGCGAATATGCGTATCGCCGACGCTTTGACTATACCATTCAAATTACACACTTGAAAACAGTCACTGAAAGCGGCGCCCTTTGCGATCGCAATTCGGTGCGTGGTACGCTGAGTGTTTCTCTCGCGCGGGATGCTCTAGCTTGGCCGAGATCGCAGCGCCGCCTGAAAAGGTCTCGACCGCAATTTCAAGTCGCGTTCTCTGCAGGGTTGATCGAACCCTCCACCCTCACGTGCCGCAATACGTGACACACGGCGCCGACCCTTCCGGTGCGGGGCCTTCGAACTCTTTCATGCCCGGTACATGCCTGTAGGGCTGTGTCACCAGATTTAAGAGTTGCCTGAACGGCGCCAGATCGTTTTGCTTGACTGCCGCACGCAATGCCTCCTCCACCTTGTGATTGCGCGGAATGTAAATCGGGTTGCGCTGTTGCATCAGCCGCGCGGCCGCCGTTCGATCCGCGCCCTCGCCCACACGCGCCTGCCAATGCTCAAACCAGGGCGGCTCACCTACCGACACTCCATCCGTCAGCGTGCGGAAGAAGCCGGTGTAGTCCACGCGACCGGCTGCAAGCCACCCAAGAATGCCGGCGATGAGCGTCTCATCGTCATCCGCCGCCGTAACAAGACCGAACTTGCCCCGCATTTCGGCGAGCCAACAGGCATGGAATTTCTCGGGCACAAGATTGATTTCCTTGGTCGCCAGACGCACGGCCGCGTCATGATCGCCCGGTGCGATCAGATCGAGCAGCGTCTCGGCAAAACGTGCCAGGTTCCATTGCAAAATCGCCGGCTGGTTGTTGAAGGCATAGCGTCCCCCATGATCGATCGAACTGAACACCGCGCCGGGATCATAGGCATCGATAAAGGCACAGGGGCCATAGTCGATGGTTTCGCCCGAGATCGTCATGTTGTCGGTGTTCATCACGCCATGAACAAAGCCCACGCCCATCCACTTGGCGATGAGGGCGGCTTGGCGGTCGATGACGGCGGTCAAGAGCGCCAAGTAAGGATTGTCGCGCGCAGTAAGTTCGGGCATGTGGCGGGCGATGGCATAGTCGGCAAGCTTCGCCAGCTTCTCGTGCTCGCCGCGCGCCGCAAAGAACTGAAAAGTTCCCACGCGAATGTGACTTGCCGCCACGCGGGCCAGCACCGCGCCGGGCTGAATGCCGTCGCGCACAATGTCTTCCCCGGTAGCGACCGCCGCCAAAGCACGCGTCGTGGGAATCGACAGCGCATGCATGGCCTCCGCGATCAGAACTTCGCGCAGCACCGGCCCCAGAGCCGCCTTGCCGTCGCCCCCGCGCGAGAACGGAGTGCGGCCGGACCCTTTGAGATGAATGTCCCGGCGCCCCTCGTTGCGGTCCAGGATTTCGCCGACCAGCAGCGCTCGACCGTCGCCGAGTTGGGGCGAAAAGCCACCGAACTGATGACCCGCATAGGCCTGGGCCAAAGGCGAAGCCCCGTCGGGACTGAGGCCACCCGACAGGATCGATGCGGCCTCGAAGGAGCCAAAGTCGACGGCGCCGAGATTCAGTTCTGCCGCCAATTCAGCGTTGTGCCAAAGCACCGCCGGCGCCGGCGCG
>JANOFD010000687.1:0-2638 GCA_031413455.1 Rhodobiaceae bacterium | reverse complement strand
TTCGGCAACAACTTGGGTTTCGCACGATTTTCAATTTGCTGGGTCCGCTGTGCAACCCGGCCCAGGTTAAACGCCAGCTTCTTGGCGTTTTTGACGAAAAATGGCTTGAGCCCTTTGCCAAGGCTCTGCAATCGCTTGGATCAGAACGTGCCTGGGTTGTTCATAGCGCGGATGGTCTAGACGAACTAAGCGTAACCGGACCGAATTTCGTCGTCGAACTCAACGGCACGGTCATCCGCCGCCTCACACTAAACCCGGCGGACGCGGGATTGCCGCTGCACAGCATGGAAAAATTGCTGGGAGGTGACGCGCAGCAAAATGCGGAAGCAATCCGGAAGTTACTTAACGGTGAGCATAGCGCCTATCGCGATATAGTCTGCTTGAATGCGGCAGCCGCATTGGTCATAGCAGATAAGGCCACTTCATTGCGAGATGGCGTTGAGCGAGCGCAGCGTGCAATCGATAGTGGCGCCGCTCATGCGACGTTGGCCAAATTGGTTCTTGTCTCCAATACCGCGTCTAGTGGAATATTGGGGCACATCGCCCGATACAAAAGAAACGAGATTGCAGCTTCGCAAATTTCAGCTTCGCAAATTTCAGTATCTTTAGAAGAACTGGAACACCGCGCCCGAAACGCGCCCGCCGTCCGTCCGTTCGTCCAAAGCCTTCGGTCGAAAATTGAAAAGGGTCAGTTCGCCCTAATTGCGGAAATCAAGAAAGCCAGTCCTTCCAAAGGCGTCATCAGACAGGATTTTGATCCACCTGCCTTAGCTCTTGCCTATGAAGCAGGAGGCGCGACATGTCTGTCCGTGCTCACAGACGGCCCTTCATTTCATGGTTGCCTGGATTTTCTCGCAAAAGTACGGGAAGTCACAAATCTTCCGATACTTCGAAAAGACTTCATGTTTGATGTTTATCAGATTGTTGAGTCGCGTGCGATCGGAGCAGACTGTATTTTGCTCATCATGGCGGCACTGACGGATCAAGAGGCTCGCTCCCTCAATGAAGCGGCGCAAAAGTGGGGCATGGATGTGCTAGTTGAAGTGCACGACCATGATGAATTGGAACGCGCCCTCAAGCTCCAGCCGACGCTCATCGGTATCAACAATCGAAACCTCAACACGTTTGAAACGTCTCTGACCGTCACCGAAACTCTTGCGCCAAATATTTCAGCCGACATAGTTGTTGTGTCCGAAAGCGGCATCAGCAGCTACGATGACCTTCGGAGACTGTCGAATCTGGACGTTCGGGCATTTCTGGTTGGAGAGAGTTTGATGAGGCAAGCAGATGTTGCAGGCGCGACCCGAACTCTCTTGGGTGGCAAGGCGTGACAAAACTCACTCACATCAACGAGGAAGGACATGCTCGCATGGTCGACGTGTCGTCAAAAGACGCGACCATCCGTACAGCGATGGCGGAAGCCATCGTACGAATGAAGAGGGAAACACTAGCGCTCGTGCTCGCGGGCTCCGTACCCAAAGGCGACGTTCTGGCCGTGGCACGGGTTGCGGGAATTATGGCCGCAAAAAAAACATCAGAGCTAATTCCTCTATGTCATCCACTTCCGATTTCGGGAGTGACTATCGCTTGTGAACCCGATGAAGCGGAATCCCTGATCAGGGTTTTGGCCAGCGTCACAGTGAGCGGGAAGACAGGCGTGGAGATGGAAGCATTAACGGCTGCTGCAGTAGCCGCCCTCACCATCTACGACATGCTCAAGGCTGTCGAACGAGGGATTACCATTGATAGCATCCGCTTGCTGACAAAAGAGGGTGGAAAATCCGGGACCTTTCGCACGGAAGCTGCCGACAACTCAGCAACCCAAGCTCGCGCGGTACGGCGCCTGAACGCGTCGGGAGTTCGTCGAGCGCGCATTTTAAAGCCGGCCGAAGTATCGGTCGAACGAGGATCTCGAAAGCAAACCACCGATCAGAATGCAAAACGTGAAGCTCTACGCCGTTTCATGGCGAGCCGTGGGCTCACCGCCCATGCATGGGCGCGCGATGCAGGAGTTACAGTTGGAGTGATCTATTCATTCTTGCATGGCAGAACCCATTCACTGTCAAAGTCGGAAGAGCAAAAACTGGCGGGTGCAGCCAAGGTGGATCCGGAAGACCTCTATCGCGGGTGACGAATGATCTCAGTAGGAGAAGCGCAGACACGAGTTGTTGATGGGTTGATGCTACTGCAGGCCGAGCCCGTGTTGTTGGCTCGTGCGTTGAACAGGGCACCGATGAATCGGAGGCAAATGAAGAGCCGGTTGTACCGGCGAAGTTACCTGGCAATGCCGTAGGAAACCCCTTCGAGCAAGTTGTAAAGGCCGTAAACCTCCCTCCACTTCCAGCACGCCACTCACCACGCGCGAGCGGCCACCAGTAGCCACGGCGGCACCCGCGATGGCACACCCCACCAGGGACACGGGCGAGGCCCAGAGATAGCCGAGGACGCTCACGCCGGATCTCCGGGGGCGATTGCCGGCACGTCGCGTTCATAGAGCGCCACGAATGCTTCCACTGCACGCGCCGTTCCTGCCGGATCGAGGCTGCTGCCGAAGCGCACCCAGACGGGCCAGCGCTGTCGGACCGCGTGAGTCACCGCGATGCCGAGCAGAACGCCCACCGGGATCGACAGCAGCATC
>JANOFD010000686.1:0-4960 GCA_031413455.1 Rhodobiaceae bacterium | reverse complement strand
TTTAATTCGCATTTCTGATGTCCGGCTCGCGGGGGACGCTCTGTCAAAGGGGCGAGCGAATGGGGGCACCGGAAGGCTCATCGAGGGGGTGAAGCGCGGCGTGCGAGGTCTACAAGGCCTTGTACGCCGCTGCTGTTTTGTGGGTGTCGTGGCCTCAGTTTTGGCGGCCTGCGCCTATGTTGACGAAACCCTCCAAGTCAGCCCATTTCTGCGCGAGCAAATCACCGGCGACACTTGGAACGCCTGCCTCGCGCGCGAATATCAATCCCAAGCAAGATTTCAGGTGCGCACCGGCCGACAATGGCAGGCCGCAACCACATTAGCGTCAAAAGGCCGACAGGCCCTGTTGGGCGAGGCCGTAGAGCCTGAACCAGCCGCGCCCGCGTTGAGCGCGCGAAGGGTGCAAATGTTGAATACCGCCCTAAATCGAACGCGAAACCCTTGTGACTGTGCCAAGGTTCAAGGCCGGTACGACGGCTGGATCATAGCCCTGAACCAGGACCCAGGCATGGATCAGTCACCATTTCATGGCTCTTTCGCTGAAGCCGTCGCCGCGTGCACCAAACCGCGTTGAAGCAAAACGGCGGCTCTGCCATACCTCCGGCAACAACATGACCGATGAACGAAACACCCTGGGCCGCAGGCTCAAACGTTATGCTAATGTCACGACGGCAATGGGTAGCGCGGCCGCACGAATGGCCGGTTCACGCATGCTTGGAATTGAGCGTGACGAGAAAGTGGAAGCCCATGAGCTCAAATTGGCGCTGGGCAATCTCAAGGGTCCGTTGATGAAGGTTGCCCAGATGTTGGCGACCGTTCCCGATGTCGTACCGGCGAATTTTGCCGCCGAGCTTCAAACGCTGCAGACCCAGGCGCCGCCCATGGGCTGGCCATTCGTGCGCAGAAGAATGAGCGCCGAACTGGGACCCGATTGGGAAAAAAAATTCAAAGCCTTTGAACATGAAGCAGCCGCCGCCGCCTCACTTGGCCAAGTCCATCGCGCTTGGCACAAGAATGGTCAGGCCCTTGCCTGCAAGCTGCAATATCCGGACATGTCATCAGCCGTTGAAGCAGATTTGGCGCAACTGAAACTACTATTTTCGATTTACAAGCGCATGGATCGTGCCATCGATCCCTCCGAAATCGCAAACGAAGTCGGCGCGCGCCTGCGTGAAGAGCTGGACTACAAGCGCGAAGCCGCACACATCGCCTTGTACCGGGCGATGTTGAAAGACGCGCCTTCGATCCACGTGCCCAGCGTCGTCACAGAATTGTCGACCGGCAGGCTGCTGACAATGTCGTGGGAAACCGGCCGCCCGATCCTCGAGTTCAAAACCCACCCGCTCGCCGACCGCAACACGATCGCCAAGACGCTGTTCAAGGCCTGGTGGCACCCTTTCAGTCACTATGCCGCCATTCACGGCGATCCCCATCTTGGCAACTACACAATCCGGGACAATCTTGAACTCAATCTCCTGGACTATGGCTGCATCCGCACTTTCAACCCGAAATTCGTCGGCGGCGTCATCGACTTATACAATGCACTTCTCAAGGGTGACGAGGCGCGCGCGGTCCACGCCTACGAGACCTGGGGTTTTGTGTCGCTTAAAAAGGAAGTGATCGAAACCTTGAACATTTGGGCGCGCTTCATCTACGCACCGCTGCTCGACGATCGCGTTCGCACTGTCGCCAACGGGGTCGAACCGTCAGCCTATGGCCGCAAAGAGGCATTCGAAGTTCACAAACTTCTGAACAAACTGGGGCCCGTAAAACCGCCGCGCGAATTCGTCTTTATGGATCGCGCCGCCATCGGCCTTGGCGCGGTATTTCTCCACCTGCAAGCCGAACTCAATTTCTATAAACTCTTCAATGAAGAGATTGAATCGTTTTCTCTCGCCGAAGTTTCAACACGTCAAAAGGCGGCGTTCAAAGCCGCCGGTGTACCGGGCCCTGAATAGGAACGACTATGGCCATTCCCGTATCCGAGGACTACTGGAGTTTTTTCGCAGGCGAAGCCAAGCGCGGGCATTCTCCGTTGTATGAACGCCTCGCCCTATACATCCGTGACGATGAGAAACTCCGCGAAATTGCAGCGCGAGTGCAACCGGGTCAACCGCAAGCAAACCTCATATTCGCGGCGGTACATTTTTTGTTGCTGCAAGGCACTCAACATCCGCTTGCCGCTTTCTATCCGAGTGCCGGCAAGAGCTCGCTCAAGGATGGCGATCCATGTCCCCACTTTCGCGATTTTTGTCTCAAGCACGAAAGCGAAGTCGTTCGCCTCGTGGAAACACGCGTGACCAACACCAACGAAGTCGCGCGTTCAACGTCGCTCTATCCGGCCTTTGATTTTATCGCTCGCGAAACCGGGCAAGATTTGCATCTCGTCGAAATTGGACCAAGCGCGGGCTTCAACCTGAATTGGGATCGCTACCACTACACTTATCGTCGGGACGAAGAGGTTTTGACGCGCGGTCCGTCGGGTGCGCGGCTGAACTTGGAGGCGTCATTACGCAGCGAGCACGCGCCACCACTCCTGCAATCGTTTCCCAGAGTCTCAAGCCGCGTAGGCCTTGAGCTAAATCTCGTCGATTTGCAAAAACCGGATGACCGCTTGTGGTTGAAAGCGTTGATTTGGCCTGAACTCGGTCACCGTTTTGTAAGGCTCGAAAGCGCTATCGCTACTGCGCTTGAGCATCCGCAACGCATCCTGTCCGGTGACGCTCTTGAACTGTTGGAAGGTGTTGTCAACGCACTGCCTGCCGGCGGCGCGATTGTGATATATCACAGCCACGTGACATATCAGTTCAGCCAACCCATGCGCTCCCGGTTGAATGCAACGATTGAAAGCTTATCGAGGGTGCGGCCTATCTATCGCGTCTCGATCGAATGGGACGAAGGCGCTTATCCCGTAAATATCGGACGCTACGAAAACGGGAGCAGCGACAAACGTACAATTGCGCTTTGCGACCCCCATGGGACTTGGCTAGACTGGCGTTACCAATGACCGATGATCTGCTCGAAGAATACGCGCCCGAGATTCCAGAGGGCTATGTGAGAATGAACTGGTTTCAAGGTTTCGGCCGCCAGATCGGTCCGCTCTACGAGCGTGTCAACGCCGACAAATCCTACACCCGCGCTTTCCTGGTCGGCGAGCCGCATACGAACGGCATGAAGAACTGCCACGGCGGCATGCTGATGGCTTTCGCCGACATGGCCTTGGGGCATGCCATCACACTTCACGCCAATCGCTATTGGGTAACAGTCCGGATGGTCACTGACTTTGTCGATGCCGCAGCGATCGGTGATTGGGTCGAAGGCTCAGGCAAGATCGCGGGTTTTGATGATGACATTTACACGGTTAGCGGCCGGATTTGGAGCGCAGAGCGAACGATCATGACGGCAACAGGAATATTCAAAGCGCTTGGCGTGCGTCCGCCCAAGCGCCGGTCCTGACATGGCGAACGAACAGATCGGCAAAGGTCCGCTTGCCCGCTTCAACGGCGAAAAAGTGCCTGGTCCCGCGTGGTTTGAGCAAGCGATAGCGGAGAAATGCGAAAGTGCTCAAGTCGAAGTGGCGGGCACGAACATTCACTATTTGCGCTGGGGTGATCGTCGGCGCCCGGGACTGTTACTGGTTCACGGTAACGCCGCGCATGCATATTGGTGGAGCTACATCGCGCCCTTCCTGGCGCGCGATTACAACGTCGCCGCGATGGATTTTTCCGGCATGGGCGATTCCGGTCATCGGGCGCACTACACGATGGAAACCTTCGTAGACGAGCAACTGGCTGTAGCCCGTCATGCTGGAATGTTTGAACAGTTCGAACCGCCCGTCATCGTTGCACACAGCTTCGGCGGCTTTGTCACCATTCTGACTGGCGCCCTTCATGGCAGCAAACTTGCAGGAACAATTATTGTGGATTCGCCTGTCAATCCACCCGACCGCGATCACGGACCGCCTCACCGGGAGACCAGGCCACATCGAATTTATCCAACCATGGCCCAAGCCCTGTCCCGCTTTCGACTGGGGCCAGAACAGCCATGCGATAACGACTACATCGTCGACTTCATCGCCCGGCATTCGCTAAAGAAAGTCGAAGGTGGCTGGTCGTGGAAATTCGACCCGGCCATCTGGACGCGCTTTGACATAGCCGACGTGGCAACATTGCTGCGCTCAACGAAGTGCCGCATCGCGATCATGCGCGGCGAGATGTCGGTGCTCCTGCCGCCCGATGTTGGCGAATACATGTTCAATCTCCTGGGGCGCGCCGCGCCTGTGATCGAGATCCCGCAAGCCCGCCACCACGTCATGTTGGACCAGCCTATCGCCTTCGTGGCCGCTCTGCGGGCTTTGCTTGCCGACTGGAATCACTCGCTCCCGACGCGTCGCGTTTGATGGCGGTCAAGTGTTCAGAAAACGGAAAACGCGGCAAAACTGACGGTTGCCGCAAGTGAAACCGTTGCTATATTCCACCGCGAACACCCATATGCCTCCAAACTAGGGACAATCAAAATGGCCGCAGCCCCGCAAGCCTACAAAAAAGGCTCGCAAGACATCCGTGAGCAAACCTCAACCTTCTCTCTATTCTGGGGGCTGACGAAGTGGAGTATCATTGTCATTGTCGCGGTGATGGCACTGCTGGCATACCTGTTCACCTAACGTGATAGGTTTGGTCCCCGGATCAAACGGCCATCAAACAAATGCAGGTTCAATGAAAGTCGGTATCCCGAAGGAAAGGCGCGTGCATGAAACACGCGTCGCAGCGACACCCGAAACCGTCAGGAAACTGAAGGCGCTGGGGGTCGACGTCGTGGTTGAATCCGGTGCAGGTGCCGCAGCTCATTTCGCCGACGCGGATTATGCAGCAGCAGGTGCGGAAATCTCCACCACCGCGCAGGCATTGAGCGCTGACATCGTCCTGAAAGTGCAACGGCCCACCGAAGAAGAACTCACAGC
>JANOFD010000685.1:0-5635 GCA_031413455.1 Rhodobiaceae bacterium | reverse complement strand
CGAAAGGAAAACCTGAAGCGAAATACTCGCTGAAGCCGGTGGCCGATGCGTTCGCGACGCTGGCGACGTTCCCGACGGCATTTCTCGCGGAGACCGACACCGACGCCGCCATCGCCGCGACGAGGTCCATGCGCGCCTCGCTTGAACCCGGTGAGGACGGCAAGTTCGAGGCGCGCAAGGGCGACACGCTGGTTTATTTCGTCGAATGGGACAAACAGGGCAAGGTCAGCGCGCAGAGCATTCATCAATTCGGCTCGGCGACGCTGGACGCCACCTCGCCGCACTATGCTGACCAAGCGCCGATGTTCCTGCGCGAAGAAATGAAGCCCGTGTGGTTGGACGAAGCCGAGCTTCGGAAGCACCTCGAACGCGAGTATCGTCCGGGGCGAGCAGATTCGAATCGATAAGGAGCCATCGACATGAGACGCGATCATCAGATCCCCACAGGCACTGTTCAGAGACTGTGGATCGACAGTGAGGTGCTGAAGAGCAATATGCTGGGCGATCCGACGCGGCGGATGATCGACGTGTATGTCCCTCATGGGCATGACGGGCGCGGGTTGCCGTTGCTGGTCGACATTGTCGGGTTCACGGCAGGTGGGCCCGCGCACACCAACTGGAAAAGCTTTGGCGAGAATATGCCCGAACGGCTTGACCGTCTGATTGCCGAGGGCATGCCGCCGGTGGTGGTGGCGTTTCCTGATTGCTTTACGAAGCTTGGCGGCAATCAGTATATCAACAGCGTTGCTGTGGGGCGGTGGGCGGACTTTCTTCTGCAGGAGGCCGTGCCGTTTATCGAGACGCGGTTGAATTGCGGCGGTACGGGGCGGCGCGGGTTGTTCGGCAAGAGTTCCGGCGGATACGGCGCGATCGCACACGCCCTGCTCTATCCGGATTTCTGGAGTGGTGCGGCCTGTCACTCAGGTGACATGGGGTTTGAGTGGGCCTATTTGCCCGAAATGCCCTCAATGCTGCGCGCCTTGAAGCCGCACAAGAACGACATCCAATCATGGCTCGCCGAATTTTTCAGCAAGAAAAAGACGAATGACAAGGATATCCATACGCTGATGAATTTTGCGATGTGCGCGACCTACGACCCTGATCCCACTGCCTATATGGGCGTGCGGCTGCCTGTCGATCTCGACACGTGCGAGGTCATTCCTGAACGCTGGAATAACTTCATGGCCTGGGATCCGGTTGTGATGGCAGAGACGCGCGGCGCGGGGTTGAAGAAGCTCAAGGCGCTCTATATCGATTGTGGCGATATTGATCAGTACAACCTGCTCTATGGGGCGCGGCGCTTGCACCGGCTTCTGCAACGCATGGATGTGACACATACCTATGAGGAATTCCCCGACAATCATTCGTCCGTAGACTACCGGATGGACACGAGTTTGCCTTTTCTTGCCAAGGCGTTGTCGAGTTAACCTACTCTCCCTTGCGGCGGCGCGCGAACCGCGCCAATACTGAGCGCGATGAGACTGAGAGCGGCAATTTTGGGTGGTGGATCGTGGGGCACTACAGTTGCCTCACTGGTGGCGCGGAATGTGCCTGCGGTCATCTGGGCGCGCGCGGCCGAGACGGTTGATGAGATAAACCGCCTGCACTCCAACGAGCGTTATCTGCCCGGTGCGAAACTGACGGTGGGCTTGCGGGCGACACATTCGATCGAAGAGGCGGTGCGGGACGCCGATGTTGTGGTTCTGGGTGTTCCGTCGCAGGCGATGCGAGAGACCGCACGGGAAGTGGCGAAGCATATTAGAGCCTGGGTTCCGATCATCAGCCTGTCGAAGGGATTGGAACAGGGCACACGGCTTCGGATGACCCAGATTATCGGCGAGGAGCTGCCAGGCCATCCAGCGGGCGTTCTCACGGGCCCGAATTTGGCAAAAGAGATCATGTCGGGCTATGCGGCTGCCAGTGTCCTTGCGATGGAAGACGAAGTGATCGTGCGTGAACTCCAGGGCGTGTTCAAGTCCGGACTGCTGCGCACCTACACGAATACCGACGTCGTTGGCTGTGAATTGGGCGGGGCGTTGAAAAATGTAATGGCGATCGCCGCGGGCATGGGCGACGGGCTTGGTGCGGGAGAGAATACGCGCTCGGCGGTGATCACGCGGGCCCTGGCAGAAATAACGCGGCTGGGCGTGGCGATGGGTGGACGGGCAGAGACCTTTGCAGGCTTGACGGGCATGGGGGATCTGATTGCGACTTGCACCAGCCCGCAGAGCCGCAACCGGACAGTTGGATTTGAACTGGGTCAGGGCCGCAAGATCGCTGAGATTTTGGCCGGCATGCGACAGGTGGCCGAAGGCGTGAAGTCGAGCCGGACGGTGCTGCAGCTTGGTGAAACTCTTGGTGTTGAAATGCCTATTGCCTCTGAGGTGAATGGGGTGATCAACGAAGGCCGTTCAGCGCAGGACGCGTTTCGCGGCTTGTTGCGGCGCAGCGCCGGCTGGGAGTCTGATCCGGGATGAACGATAGTGTTTCAACCCAGATTCAAGGCGTGCCCTTGCCGCAATGGCCGGCCGAGCCCGGGGCGCGCGTTGTGTTCCTCACCGATTGCCGGACGGTCACAGAGCGCCAGGTGGTTGAGCGTTGGATCACGCACACGCGGCCGGCAGGAACGGCCGAGGATCAGGTTTCGTTTCTTGGGCTACCGGTGAAATCCGACGATGCACGCCCATTCGCAACGCAATTGGAACAGTTTCTGAAGGACGACAGCGTGATGCTGGCACCGGTTCGCATCGCGTGGTTGCCAAAGGAACACAAGGGTGAGCGCAGCGCTCGCATTTCCGACTTGTTGTTGTTCCGGGATCCTCGCCATCCGCGCGAAAAACTGCAGCAACGGCTCATTCAAACCGAACCTGAACGGTGCCGGCTTGTCGCTGGTCAAGCCGCCAGCATTGGAGATTTGAATGCACGCGCCAAGCGCGCGGCCGATGCGGATGCGAGCGATCTTGAAGGCTTCGCCGATTTCGTCACGCGGCAGGCGAGGCTGGCACTTGAGCGCGCTGAATACCGGCTGATCGGGCGGCGTTACAAACTGCCGAAGCTGGTGCGCGAACAGATCGCGGCGTCGCGGCGGTTTCGCGACGGCGTTGGCGAGATGGCCACGAAGCTGAAGCGTAGCGAACATTCGGTGATGAAGGAGGCGCTGCTCTATCTGCATGAGTTGCGCACAGCGCACAGTCCCTATGCGATCGACTTGATGATGCAACTCGCGCGCGGGCTGTTCTCGCGCGGCTATGGGACGCAAATCGACTACGATCAAGCGCAGATCGAGCGGACCCGCCAAGCCCTGGAGCGGGCGCCGGGGATCATTCTGCCCAGTCACAAGTCCAATCTGGATTCGGCGGTGACGTCGGTTGCCTTTGCCGACAACCGGCTGGCGACACCGACCACGTTTGGCGGGATCAATATGGCCTTCTGGCCGATGGGCACCGTGGCGCGGAAGGCCGGGCGCGTTTTTATCCGCCGCGATGTCAAGAACAACCCAGTCTACAAGTTCGTGCTGCGCGAGTATCTGGGTTATCTGGCGGAGAAACGCTTCAGCCTTGAGTGGTATATTGAGGGTGGACGTTCGCGCACCGGAAAATTGCTGCCGCCAAAAGTGGGGTTGCTGACGTATCTGGTCGCTGCCTATCGCGAGGGCCGTGTCGACGACTTGATGCTGATGCCGATTTCGATCGCCTATGATCAGCTCCACGAAGTCAGCGAGTTTGCCGCCGAGGCCAAGGGCGTTGCGAAAAAGGCCGAGAACCTGGCCTGGTTTGTGCGCTTTTTCCGGGCGCAGCGCGAACCTTTTGGGCGCATCTACTTTCGGATTGCCGAGCCTGTGTCCTTGCGTGAGATGCTCGGGCCGCCCGATGGCGGCAAGTCGGACGGCGATGAGGAAACGCTTGAGGTGCAAAAGGTGGCGTTTGAGGTTTCGTCGCGGATCAACGATGTCACACCGATTACCGGAACCTCGCTTGCGGCGCTGGTTTTGCTCTCGCATCGCGGGCGTGCTCTGACGCTTGAGGAAATTTTTGACGAACTTGAAGCCTATCTGTCATCGGCGATCGGGCGGCGCTTGCCGATCGCGCCGAGTGCGCGGCTGCCCGACATTGATTCCGTGCGGCGGATCCTGGACGCGCTGGCGGGACACAATGTCGTGGCGATCCATCGCGGCGGCCTGCACACGGTGTACAGCATTGGCCCCGATCAGCATCTGGCGGCCGCGTTTTATCGCAACACTATCATTCACTTTTTTGTCAATGCGGCGATCATTGAACTGGCATTGCTCAAAGCCAGTGAACACAACGGTGAGCGCGAGACGGTCTTCTGGGACGAGGCGTTGCGTCTGCGCGATCTTTTGAAATTCGAGTTCTTCTTTAAGGACAAGACTGCGTATCGCTCCGGCATCGAGGCTGAACTGAAACTGCAAGTGCCTGCGTGGCGAGATGCGTTGGCTGGCGGACGCGATCAGGTTTTGGTGCTGCTCAAAACACTTCGGCCTATGGCTGCACCGGGTGTGCTGCGTTCATTCTTCGAAGCCTATGTGGTGGTTGCGGACACGCTGGACGCGCACGATCCGGGCGTAAACTTCGATGAGCGCAAATTCCTGACCGAATGCGGCAATGTCGGCCGGCAATACATGCTGCAAAAACGGATTCAAAGTGCGGAGTCGGTATCGAAGCATTTGTTCCAGACAGGGCTTCAGCTGGCGCGCAACCAAAAGCTTCTGGACATGACTGACAACATGGCGGCGCGGCGTACGGCGTTTGCGGTCTCGTTGCGCGATATCATGCGCCGGATCGATACGATCGAAGCGCTGGCCGCCGAACGCGACCGCGAAGGGGCGCGTTAGGGCTTTAAGTCTCCTGAACTCGTCGAACCCCCGTTAAGGGCGGGCGGGACGCCCGCGGTCCCAGGGCTCGTGCCATGCCTTAAAGTAAAGTTGGCTACGCTTTTTCTTCAAGCCCAAAAATTTGCGTCGGCCATCGGCCAATCGTCTAGGCGTACTTCGATACACGCTTCAAAAGATCGTCGACGTCGACGGGCTTGGACACCACGCCTTGGGCGTTGATTTCCTTTACCGCGCGCTTGGCATCGCTGACATCAGATGCGGTGAACAACAGCACCACCGTCTCGCCGTTGATCTGCGATGACCGGATCGCACGGCCTACTGTCAAACCGTCGACGCCGGGCATGGTGAGGTCGAGAAGGACAAGATCGTATTTCGTGTGCTCGAGATATTTCAACGCCTCTTCGCCGCCAGCCGCGATGTCGACCTCGGCACCCGACGACAGCAACGTCTCCGAGGCTATATCGAGATTGATTGGGTTGTCATCGACGACAAGAATTCGCTTGCCCTTCAATGCTGTGCCCGGACTTGCAGCAGACCGTTCGACATCGTTGCCAGATGTATCGGCAGCAGTTTTTCCGTTTTGGGTCATATCGATCAACACATCCGTGATTAGCAAGTGGATGAGCTTAGGCGCATGCTGTTTCGAAGACGTAAATACTTGGTGCAAGTTGGTCTGGATCCCAGACCAGCCTCCTCCAGAAAGCGTACTTTGCAGTAGGGGTGGCGAAACACCACTGCCAAAATCCCTGCGACTTGCACTTTCGGCAACACCGCCGCCGCGCG
>JANOFD010000684.1:0-1478 GCA_031413455.1 Rhodobiaceae bacterium | reverse complement strand
GGATGTCGCCGCCCGTATGTGCCGGCCCCACTTCGATCAACTCGACCGCCTTGTTCCCGACATGCCGGTGCATGTGTCCGGTGAACGTCTTTGTCGGCGGCGTCGGCGTGATGCCGTTGAAGTCGAACGCGCCGAAACAATGCATCAGATACTCGCCGGTCAGCCCTAAGCCCGGCGCCGCTTTCATGAAGTTCGCAAGCAAAGACGGCTGCTCGCGCTTCATCTCCTCCGCCGCATGCGCCGACGCCACAATCTCAGCTCCGTGCACCAGCTCATTGCCATAACAATGATCGCCATTGTGATGTGTATTCACCAGCGTCCCGATCTTCGTTGCCGCGCGCGGCACCGCATCGCGCATCGCGTTCAGCATCTCGCGCGTCAACTTCAGATCGAACAATGTATCGACCAGCAACGACTGATCCCCATCCGTGATCAACCCCGCATTCGACCAGCCCCACGACCCATCCGGCTGAACCCAGGCAAACGACCCGTTCCCCAGATCTGCAAGGCCGCGTCTGTAACCAAAACCAGCTTTGGCGAGTGATGCTGTCATTTCGCGGGCAACCCCTGATCCAGGAACCGCTCCGCCACCGCCGCATACAGTGCAATGCCGTTCGCCATCGCCTTCTCGTCCAGCATCATTCGGTTCGAATGGCAGGGCGCCGCGTGATGATGATCGCAACCTTCCGGCGCCACGCCCAAAAACACCATGCAGCCCGGAATGCGCTGCAGCACATAGGACCAGTCTTCCGCGCCCATCACCGGCGAGGGCGAGGGGATATAGCCGCGCTCGCCAAACAGCTGCCGCGTCACATCCGCCGCCAGAGAAACCATGCGCCCGTCATTGACGGTGACAGGATAACCTTCGTCGATGTCGACAATCGCCTTCGCCCCGTGGGCTTCGGCGATTTTCTGTGCCACATGGGTAAGCCCCTCTTTCGCAGCCTTGCGCGAACTTTCAGACACAGAGCGCAACGTGCCCAGCATCGTCACTTTTTCAGGGATGACGTTGTTGGTCGTGCCGCCGTCGATCTTGGCAATCGTCAGGATAACCGGATCAAAGGCATTGACCCGGCGCGTCACGAAAGCCTGCAACGCCATAACAATCTCGCACGCAATCGGCATTGGATCGACCGCCATATGCGGCATCGAGGCGTGCCCGCCCTTGCCCATCACCCTGATCGAAATCACATCGGCCGAAGCCATGAACGCACCTTCGCGGCAGGTAATCATGCCGCTGGGAACATTCGGCGTGATGTGCATCGCAAAGGCGCCATCGGGCTTTGGATGCCTGTCGATCAATCCATCTTCGATCATGCGCAGTGCCCCAAAATGCCCTTCTTCGCCGGTCTGGAACATGAACTTCACTGTCCCCGAAAGTTTCGCACGGTTTTGATGCAGCAGCTTCACCGCCCCCGTCAGCATCGCCGTATGCGCATCGTGCCCGCAGGCGTGCATGCGCCCTGGCTCTTTCGACC